>CAMCII010000048.1 GCA_945874505.1 Bordetella parapertussis
GCACTCAATGAGGCCTTGACTATTAAAGCTGTCGTTCAGTATGCATTAAACGATACGACAACCTCAGAGGTCATTGTCATTGATGACAGCTCTATTGATGACACAGCAGAGCTAGCCAAAGCTGCAGGTGCTCGAGTCATCACAAGCTCGATGTTAGGAAAAGGCGCCTCGATGCACGATGGCACTCTTGCTGCGCAGTTCGATATTGTGGTGTTCTTAGACGGCGACCTGTCTGGCCTACAAGACAATATCATTTCAGACATAATTGCACCGTTAATCAACGACTCGGCAGATTTTGTTAAAGCCAAATTTGGTCGCGGAGGTGGGCGCGTCACTGAACTAACCGCCAAACCAATGTTAAAAGTTTTCTTTCCAGAAATCGCGCATTTTTCCCAACCACTGGGCGGCATCATCGCAGTTAAAACGACGTTATTAAAACAACTACAGTTTGAATCAGGCTATGGCGTCGATATTGGCTTACTGATTGATGCTTTTCGAAAAGGCGCCCGTATTTGCGAGGTTGATATTGGCTCTCTTGTGCACGACAGTCAGCCATTATTCGACTTAACGACGATGGCCAATGAAGTCGCCAGAACAATCCACAACCACGCAAAGCAAGCAGGCCGACTACATGTTGATCAAATTTTTGAAATGTATGAAGTACAGCGGCAGGTAACAACGTCTTTTGATTACATCCTCACACGGCAAAAAAATAAGGATAAAGTACTTTTACTTTCTATGTATCGTGTCGTCACGCCGGCTTGCTTCAGCTCAGAATTAGCAAAGTACATTGGATTAGAAAGCAACGAGGAAGAAAGGGCGAGAAACGCTCAGGACTCGATTTCAGCTTCGATTAAAGATATCGTAAGTGAATTTAAATTTACGCACCGCAACCAATTTGAAAAAGTTGCTGCGAAAATGTTATTGCGCGAGGGCATCATTGATTTCGTCAAAGTCATGAAACGCCAAGGATTCATGGTTGGAGTGATATCAGACGGTTACTATGTTGCAGCCGACATTATTCGCAAGCGCATCTTTGCTGACTTCGCCATTGCTCACTTCGTCAAATTTCAACATGACATATGCACAGGAGAAGTCATGCTGAATCCAGATTTTTTCTTTGATCCGAATTATCCGGATAATCTCCCGTGTAAAAGTCATGTCATTAAACGTTTTATGTCTAGTACCAACAAACCGAAATTTCAAAAAGTGTATGTGATTGGCAGTGCGTTAAATGATTTGAACATGCTCCTGTTGGCAGATAAAGCCTACGTGATTGACCCAGATACCGAGGGCTTTGCTGGATACAGCCGTATCGAACTCGCTCAATCGTTTGATGAGATCGCACTCAATTCTCATTTGTAAACAGAGAAAAGTGTCATAAGAATAAAAGCTATCGTTTCCAAGGCCTACTAAGCTCTACTTGACGCCAATCAATTCAAGTGTTCGCTGAAGACATCTGCCCAAGGCGCTAATATCGCCGTAAAGTGGCCGTATCTAAACTCGCGAATAGTCTCAAGGGTATTTCTAGTTTGATGACGTGAAAAAAATTGCCCAAACATCCGTAAGAAGCAAGGGCGCAGAGCTGCGCGGTCACCAAACTACTTTGCAGGAAGCTGCGGCAGCGCGACAGTTTCCGTTATATTTACAAGTATATTAAGCAAGGGCAGGCGCTACGCTAAATTAAAGGCCAAAGAAAGGAAGGCTATGCCTTCCGCACTTACATCCCCGCTCTGAACGGCGAGGTTTTACCCGCAAATCCGATAAATATGAACACTCTAAACTTTGATCACTTCAAAAAACAGTCTCTCGATGCCGGCTTTGACGAGGTACTTGAACGCACTTGGGCCGCTGATACCGTCGTGCCGACTCACACACACCCTTTTAGCGTACAGGCGATCGTCACACAGGGTGAAATGTGGCTGACCTGCCGCGGCGAAACACGACATTTAACTGTGGGTGGCACCTTTGAGATGCAACAGCAAGAGCCGCATGCTGAGCGCTACGGTGCAGAGGGCGCAACATTTTGGGTGGCTCGAAAGCATGCTGCGTAAATGATGACTGTCGGCACCTCTTCTGCCAGCTTTTGCTAAAGACATTCTCACAAGGCTCGCGCGTTGCAAACTATTTCTCCCCCTCGCGCTGAGCAGGTCAGTTTCTGGCAGGCCCTTGGCTTTTGGTTCAAGCTCGGTTTTTTGAGTTTTGGTGGCCCTGCTGGGCAGATTGCCTTGATGCATCAAGAGCTCGTCGTCAAGCGACGCTGGATCTCAGAAAAGCGTTTTTTGCATGCCTTGAACTACTGCATGGTTCTGCCAGGACCCGAGGCCCAACAACTCGCGACCTATCTCGGCTGGTTGATGCATCGAACGCGCGGCGGGCTTGTGGCGGGCGTTCTGTTTGTCTTACCCTCGCTGTTTCTGCTTATCACTCTGTCTTGGATCTACATCGCCTATGGCGAGGTTCCAATCGTGGCGGGGTTGTTTTATGGCATCAAGCCCGCCGTAACAGCCATTGTTGTTCAAGCTGCCTATCGTATTGGTTCACGTGCGTTAAAAAATAAGCTGTTGTGGGCGATCGCAGCCGCGAGTTTTGTTGCAATTTTTATGCTTGAGCTCCCGTTTCCACTCATCGTACTGAGTGCGGCGGTCATTGGTATTGTCGGCGGTCACTACAAACCAGAATTGTTCAGTACTGCCGCCAGCCACGCGCAAGCAAAACAAAGTCAGGGCGAAGCCTTGATTGATGACAACACCCCGACTCCTGCGCACGCGTTGTTTACGTGGACTCGGCTGTTGCAGGTGTTGCTGGTTGGCGCAGCACTTTGGGTCATCCCGATGGGTTATTTAAGCTGGCACTTTGGTTGGGATCACACCCTCACCCAAATGAGTTGGTTCTTTACCAAGGCAGCGCTACTAACCTTTGGTGGCGCCTATGCCGTGCTGCCCTATGTGTATCAGGGCGCAGTCGAAACCTTCAGCTGGGCCACTCCCTCACAAATGATTGATGGTCTGGCCTTGGGCGAAACAACACCTGGGCCCCTCATCATGGTGGTCGCCTTTGTTGCCTTTATTGGCGGCTACGCGAAAGCGCTGTTTGGCCCAGACAGTCTTTTCTTGGCGGGCGCTATTGCGGCTTGCTTAGTCACTTGGTTTACTTTTTTACCTTCATTTTTATTTATCTTTGCTGGTGGCCCATTGATTGAGACCACGCACAATAATCTTCGCTTCACGGCACCCTTGACGGCAATCACCGCTGCGGTGGTCGGGGTCATTTTGAATCTGGCCGTCTTCTTTGGTTATCACGTGTTGTGGCCAAATGGCTTGCAAGGCCTCTTCGACTGGCCTTCCGCCCTAATCGCAGTGGCTGCGGGGGTGGCGCTCTTTAAATACCAGTGCAATGTGATTCACGTGATTATTGCCTGCGGGCTGCTTGGCGTCTGCCTAAAATGGCTATTGGCCTGAATGGATGACTTGGTGAATCAGGACGCGGGCAAGCTCCGCGCCATGATGAGCAGCCAGCAGCGCTCACTACCCCTCACTCGCCGCCAATAGCCTTCGGTTCCTGAGGTATATTCTTGACTAATTTACTAGGCTACTTATCATAGACCTATCAATCGCCAAGGATTCATTCTGTCATGCAAGCCACTCATACCGACTTAAGCCAACCTCAAGGCCAGCCTCAGCCTCAAGGCCCTGAAAAACTGCCTGGCATTCGACACATTATTGCTGTGGGCAGTGGTAAAGGTGGCGTCGGCAAATCAACGGTCAGCACCAACCTTGCCTTGGCGTTACAACAGACGGGCGCCAATGTTGGCTTAGTTGATGCTGATATTTTGGGCCCCAGTATTTGCGGCATGCTTGGCATCAACACAAGCGGCCAACCCGCCATGACCGCCGAAGGCAAGATGATCCCCGCTCAACGCTTTGGGCTCAAAGTGGTGTCCATGGCAATGTTCACCGGCGACGATACTCCGGCCGTGTTACGTGGCCCAATGGTGACTAAGTACCTTCGTCTGTTTACTGCAGGCGTCGAATGGGGCAACTTAGATTATTTGATCCTTGATCTGCCGCCCGGCACTGGCGATACACAACTCACGATCGCCCAAAGCACGCCGTTATCGGGCGTTGTCATCGTGACGACACCACAGGCGGTGAGCTTAAAGATCGCGCGCCGCGGCTTACGCATGTTTCAAAAGGTGCACGTGCCGATTTTGGGCATTGTCGAAAACATGCGCACCTTCACTTGCCCGCATTGCGGCGAAACCACCGACATCTTTAGACATGGCGGTGGCGAAAAAATGAGCCAAGAGCTTGAGGTGCCGTTTTTAGGTGCACTGCCGCTCGCCAGCGAAGTTGTCACCTGTGGCGATGAGGGTCGCCCGATTGTGGCTGGCCTGCCGCAATCAGCCAGCGCACAGGTATACACTTCAATCGCAGCGCAACTGGTTCGAGCGATGCGCAATACCGCTACGGTACTGAAACCGTTCATGTGGGACTTTGAAGCGAACACCGGCGCCCCCGAATGGTTGGCCAGTGAAGTACACAAGAACGGCGCAACCGACACACCGATCGGCATGCGCAAGCGCGATGCCCGCACGCTCACCGTGCTGTGGGAAGACGGCGTGCAATCAGATTTTGACGTGCGCGATTTGCGCTTGGCCTGCCAATGCGCACTGTGCGTCGAAGAGATGAGTGGTCGCCCCTTACTGGATCCCAAAACCGTACGCGCTGATGTTGCGCCCAAGAAGATCATGAGTGTCGGTAACTATGCGATTGGCTTTGACTGGAACGATGGTCACAACAGCGGCATTCATGCGTTTACAAGGCTACGAAAATTTGCTGATGAAGCAGCAGCAAATCGGTCTGAAGATGTCTAACACCAGCGCCCTGCACGTAACGCAGGTTCAGGCTCCGATTACGATCAGGGCTGAAACTGCGATAGCAGATCCGGATACTTGTAAATTTACCGTCAGCACAATTGTGCAGGCGGGTGGGCCATTTTTCTTTACAGATACGGTGCAAGCGGCAAGCGCCCCCTTGGCAGCAACGCTCTTTGCACTACCTGGGGTAGCCTCTGTACTCATTGCCGACAATACTGTGTCTGTGAGCAAGTCGACCGATACGTCATGGCAGACCTTGAAGGCGGCGATAGGAGCCGCCATCCGCACGCAATTATTGTCGGGGGTGCCCGCAGTGCTAGCCACCGCGGTGGCTGCGCAAGCACAGGGTCGCTCGAACGAAATCGTGCGCGAGATCGTGCAAGACATTCTCGATCGCGAAGTCAATCGCTCGATTGCTAGCCATGGTGGCGCGATTTCAATTGTCGATCTGCGAGAGGGACAGCTCTACGTACGCATGAGTGGTGGCTGTCAAGGCTGCGCCTCGTCTGAGGCCACGCTCAAACAAGGCTTTGAAGTCATGGTCAAACGCGCCGCACCAGAGATCACCGCGATTATTGATGTGACTGATCATCAGTCTGGACAAAAGCCGTATTACTCGCGCTAGCTCTTGGACAGACCATCATCACGCTAAAAATTAAAACAACTACACCTCAGTTTTTAATCGAGATCTGCAGTTGTTCAAGCAACGTATTCATCTTTGCGCGGTGGGCCATAAAATAAGTCGAGGCCTCGAGCGCAGTGCTCGACTCGGCTTCGATGCCTATCTTCAATAAGCGCTCTTGCACCTCGGGCATCGCCAATACCTCACGTACCTCACGATTCAAAAGCGCCACAACCGAAGGTGATGCGCCAGGCGGCGCCAACAAAATAAACCAAGGCGTCAAGCCCTCAATCACAGGGGGAATTCCGAATTCGCGTCCGGTCGGAATGGCGGGGCGCAGTGAATAGCGCTTAGGCTCAGTCACCGCTAACAATCGGATGGCACCACGCTCGACCAACGGACGAGCCGACTCGTACTCAAGCATGGCATAGTCAATCTCACCTGAGGCCATTGCTGCCGCCACGGGTTGATTGCCTTTGAAGGGGACTTCTACCAAATCAATTCCAAGAGCTTTGCCAAGCGCCACGCCCGCCACGTGCGGGTTCGTTCCATTTCCTGGGTGGCCGAAGGCTAGCTTTGCGCCCTTAGCAAAGGCGACAAACTCTTGATAGGTTGTGACCGGCAAACTTGCTTTCACCGCCACAAAAGAGGGAGAACGACCTAACAAGGTGATCGGCACGAAATCTTTATTGGGCTCAAAGGACATTCCGGTAAACATAGTCGGAAACACCGTTGCCACAGCGTTCGCCACTGCGAGCGTATAACCATCGGGGCTCGCCTTGCTCAAAGTCTCCATGGCGATGCGAGTCGCAGCACCTGGCTTGTTTTCAATCACAAAGGTCTGTTTCAAGCGTTCGCTCAAGTGTTGTCCCAGAATTCGAGCTAAGGTATCAGTCGCTGCCCCTGCTTGAAATCCCACTAACAGACGTACTGGGCGCTCTGGATACGTGCTACTGTTTTGCGCGCAAACTGCCTGCATAAAAAAACTGCTAAACATCACTACCGCCACTTGCAGTACTTTGAATACTCTATTGCTGGCCATCTTTTTATGCTCCGGTCAGAATTTTTTTGGTACGAGATTTTTCTTTCGATGAACGTTTAAGAGCTTCGGATTTTTGTGCCACGCTGCGTGGATCATCGAAGGTCACGCGCTGATTTACGCGCAAGTGCGGCCAGTAATCTGCTAGCGCGTAGTGCTGCGTCGAACGGTTATCCCAAATTGCAATGCCATTGGTCTCCCATTGGTGATGCACCATAAACTCAGGGCGTTTAAACCAATCAAACAAGAACCTCAACACACCATCAGCCTCATGCCGATCGACACCAACGATTTTTTTAGTGAAGCCAGAGTTCACGTAAATACATTTGCGTCCTGAGTCAGCATTCTTACGAATGACTGGGTGAGTGACGGGTTTGAACTCTCTAAGCGCTGCAAATAAGGCCTCATCACCCTTCTTGGCCAGCGAGTCCCTGAAACTTGCGATCTCCCAAGTATGGACCGCACTCAAAGTCTCTAAATATTTTTGCATCGCAGGTGACAACCATTCGTACGCCTTCGTCGTGCTGATCCAACAAGTATTCCCTCCAGCCGGCGGTGTGACCGTAATTTGTATTGCAGTGCCCAGTGGCGGCTGCTCTTTCCAGCTGATATCGGTATGCCAACTGTCGATCGTCGGCGGGCGCTTTTCGTCAAACACAATCATCTCAAGCTCGGGCGCGTGCGCGTTGCGCTCAAAATAAGACCCATCAGAACTTGGTCCAAAGACCCCGGCCAACGCCACATGCTGCTGAGGGGTCAAAATTTGAGGTTTAAAAAAAATCACCTCAAAGTCCCATAATGCCTGACGCAACTCTTTTGTAACTGGTTCGCTCAGCGGCTTGGTCAGGTCGACGCCTTCGATCCAGGCTGCAAAATTTGGCATACGCGGCACTGGTTTGATGTGCTTGTAACGCTTGGCAATATTGATGGGCTTAAGCGGTTTGGTATTAGCCATGTGAGCGGATCCAATTGACGAAAATCAAGACCCTTCAAGGCTAAACTTGCCTTTTATATTTATCAATTGCATTATTCGCATTGATTTAATGCAATAAATGCATCAATTTGATCATTAATTGCTCAATATCGACGGAACACTATGAAACTCAAGGCAGTCAATGCCAATCATGACAAGGCGCTCAAACGATGCTCAACCTCACTCAAATCAATCATCTCGTGGCGTTAGCCGAAGAGCGTCACTTTGCCAGGGCTGCGGCTCGAGTCCACTTGAGTCAACCTGCCTTTAGCCGAAGCATTCAAGCGATTGAACGTAAATCCGACTTACGGCTGTTTGAAAGACAACCCGGCTCGGTACGACTCACCTCGGCCGGCGAGTTCTTTATTCAACAGGCACGGCAACTGCTGTTTGATGCCCGCAACCTCGAGCGCGATATCGCCCTATACCGAACCGCCGACTTAGGTGACATCGCTTTCGGCATGGGGCCTTTTCCAGCCGCCACGCTGTTACGCGAAGCCCTCAGTCAACTCAGACTACGTCACCCGCGCGTTTCGATACGCGCAGAGATTAACAACTGGCGTCAGCTACATGAGAATTTAGTGCGAGAGGATATTGAATTTTTTGTTGCCACCATAGCTGATATTGGAAACACAGCAGCGCTAGACATCAGACCACTTGTTCGACAGAAAGTAGATTTTTACGTTCGTGCTGATCACCCTTTAGCAAACACCGAAACTCCATTCGTTGCGATGTGGAACTACGGCGTTGCCGCAACGAAGTTGACCACAAGCTTGCGCCAACGACTCGCGAAGCAATTAAGACTTGAGCAAGACTCTGAATTAACACTTGCTGTGGAATGCGATGACATTGACCTCTTACATCACTTGGCACTAACAAGTGATACGGTCATCATTAGCACGGATAGCGCGGTGAATAAGAAGGGGCATGACGCACTGTTAAGAAAACTCATCATCAGAGAAATTCCGACTATCGATTTACAAATCGGGGTTGTCTGTTTGCGCAATCGAACGCCCTCACCGATGGCAATCAAAGTCCTTCAAACACTTGAACACCTTTGCGCCAATTAAAAAAGCTACAACGACTGTCCTTATTTACCTGTAATTTGACATACATCAAGTGATGATATTGCTGTTCGCGTGAAGATGTTCAGGCATGAAGCTCACTCACGCCTTGCTCTTAAAAATAAGAGAGCAAACACTTACAGGATCGCAAATAACAATGTCAGCTCAACTTAACAAAGCCCAGCGCGACGGCTGGAGCCCCTACCTAGCCGGCGCTTTAGTCGGTCTCTTGGCCATCCTCTCGGTTTACCTCACCACAACCTACATGGGTAAATCCAATTATCTTGGTGCCTCAACCACGTTTGTACGAGCGGCGGGTTTAGTGTTTCAAAACTTTGATGCCGCCCACGTTGCTCAAAATGCGTACTACGCAAAAGAGAAAGTCAAAATTGACTGGCAATTTTTAATGCTTATCGGCATCTTTTTTGGCGCACTCCTCTCTTCGGTAACGGACAAAAGCTTCAAGCTCGAGGGCGTTCCGCCTATTTGGCAGCGACGCTTCGGGTCTTCGGTAATCAAGAGAGCTGTCTTTGCATTCTTGGGCGGCATCGTCGCCATGATCGGAGCGCGCTTAGCAGACGGCTGCCCAAGCGGGCATGGTCTGAGCGGCATGATGCAACTCTCGGTGAGTTCATTTGTCGCGATGGCGATGTTCTTTGGCTTTGGGGCACTGGTTGCACACTTTATGTATACAAGAGGGGCTTGAGCATCATGTCAATCGAACAAATTTTAGGACTGTGTACGGGTTTGGCCTTTGGTTTTCTTTTACAAAAAGGCCGCGTCTTACGTTACGACAAACAGGTCAACGCCATGTTGTTTAAAGACATGACCATTTTCAAGTTCATGCTTTCGGCCATCATCGTCGGCATGTTCGGCATTTTGGCGCTTAGTGATTTGAAGTTGATTCAACTGAGCCATAAGGCGATGAACATGGGCGGCATTCTTGTTGGCGGTGCGTTATTTGGCGCCGGCTGGGCCGTGATGGGCTTTTGCCCGGGCACCTCGGTGGGTGCGGTAGGTGAAGGTCGCTGGCACGCTGTATTTGGTGTAGTGGGTATGGTAGTGGGTGCAGGCTTGTATGCCGAGCTCTATCCAAGCTTCAAAAACACCGTGCTGTCGTGGGGTGACTTTGGCAAGATTGGTTTGCCTGGGGCGCTAGGCATCAATCACTGGATCGTTGCCCTCATCTTTACTGCAATCACCTTACTGCTCTTTCGCTGGTTCGAAAAGAAAGGTGTTTGACATCCTCCCCGGCCTAGGGGGCGAGGATTTCCGCGTAGTCCGGTAAAATTAGGCTCGATATCACCACGAGCCCAAACCATGTTTTTGAGTCTTACGCGCTGGATCAATCGCAACATTTTTGAACTTGGCCGCGAAATGCGGCTATCTTACCTGCCCCCCTTAATGGTGTACGTTGCCGCAGGCGTTTCAAGCCTCACCGGCATCGTCGGCACGTTTTTTGTTAAAGACTATCTCAATCTTTCGGCAGTCTTTTTAGCGGCCTTAAGTTTTTGGGTGGTGATCCCTTGGTCACTCAAAATGGGGCTTGGGCATATTATCGACTTGTTATGGCGCTTCAAAAGCGCGTTGCTTTTCTTAGGTGCCACACTAATCGCAGCAAGCTTGCTCATCATGGTGGGTTTGGTGTCTCACCGCGACGCGATGGCTGGCGTATTCTCTGTTGAAGTCTGGTACGTGTTAAGTGCGCTGCTGGCTCCAATCGGCTACGTACTGCAAGATGCCGTTGCCGACGCCATGACTGTCGAGGCAGTGCCTCATGTTGATGAGCATGGCAAGCCCATCGAACCTGAACGTCTCAAACTGATGCACACCACCATGCAAACCTTGGGGCGTGTGGCCATTATCGGTGGCTCGGTGTTCGTTGCACTGCTGAACATCTATGCCTTTGCAGGCGTACAACACCTGTCTGAAGCCGAAAAACTGATGCGTTATGCTCAGGTGTACACCTTGGCACTTGGCATCCCGCTCATCTCGGTTGCGGGTGTCGCCATAGCGGCCTGGCTGCACACTCGCAATAAACGACGCTTAATCGAGCAAGGTTTCACTAAAGAACAAGCACACGCCGCACTCACCTCACATATCGAACTCGTCACACCCAATTGGACCATTCTGTTAGGTAGCCTGGTCTTTGTGGCATTCACGCTGACCATGGGCTTGAGTCAAGTGAAGTATGGTCAAGAAATCATTTTTGTTGGCTCGATGACTATCATCATTTTTTTGATGAACCGACTCACCCGTGATCTTGAACCGCAGATGCGTTCAACCCTCGTAGGTACCGCTCTTGTCATTTTTTTCTTTAGGGCGATCCCAACACCCGGGCCCGGTGTCACCTGGTGGCTCATCGACGAACTCAAGTTTGATCAACAGTTCTTTTCAATCCTCTCGTTGGTTGGTAGTGTGCTGTCTTTGCTTGGCCTGTTTATTTTTCGTCGCTTCATGGCCGAGAAATCGATTGTTTATATTATTGGTACGCTCACCATCTTTGGCACGTTGCTGGCCTTGCCGACCTTAGGGATGGTGCATGGCCTGCATCACTGGACAGCCGCAATGACTGGAGGCGTTGTCGATGCACGTGTGATCGCGCTCATCGACACTGCGCTTGAGTCGCCACTCGGGCAAGTGGCGATGATCCCGATGCTTGCCTGGATCGCACGCTCAGCACCTAGCAATCTGAAGGCCACCTACTTTGCCGTGATGGCTTCGTTTACGAATCTCGCGCTCTCGCTCAGCCAGCTCGGCACCAAATATCTCAACCAAATTTTTGAAATTACGCGAGCGACTAAAACAGCAACGGCCCAAAGTGCGGCAAACTACACCGAACTCGGGCCGCTACTACTCACCACGATTTGTCTTGGCTTTGCGATGCCGTTTATCGCCATCGCCATTGTCAAACTGACGCGCTTTAAAAGTAACTAATGCGTCAGACGGACGGCAAACTTGGCTGAACCGAACGGTGCTAGGCGCCCATCTACCAAAGGCCTGAGCGCAACGTTCTGGCGAGAGCCAAGCTAAACAGACGCTAGGCTCTCACCATCTGACAAAGCCGCTATTTAACCAAGACTGTCGGCCCAGATATTGCGTGCCCAGCCCCACGCGTAGACACCTTCAAGATCGGTTGGCCCGGTCGACACCCCACCAGAACCCGCTACGGTTTTGAACGTTTTTTCAGCTGCATCGTACCGATGCACACTTGCCACGTGAACGACTTGGCTGTCGTTGACAAAGCTATAGCAGGTGTTTGTCAGCACGGGCGCAGGGTTGATTTCCCAACCATTGAGTTGCGCGACGATGGCAGCTGCCGCGACCTTAGCGTGCTGGTTCGCCATGTGACCAGATTTTGGCATCAAGGGCGCAACTTGAATCGAATCACCCAACACGTGTACATCTTTTGCGGCTGTGGATTCAAAGGTTTTGAAGTCGACTTGCACCCAACGCTTGTTTGCATTGGCAATACCGCCCTGCACTGCTAAATCACCTGCACGCATGGCGGGCAAAATGTTTAAGACATCGGCCTTGAGGTCGTCTTGCACATCAAACTTAAGCGTCTTGGTCTTGGCATCTACCGCAGTCACATTGAACTGTGGCCGATATTCAAGGATGCCTGCATATTGTTCGGCCCAGACTTTTTTGAACAAGCCGGCCTTTGAGATGACGTCAGGGTTCGCATCCAGAACAATGACCTTTGACTTAGGCTTATTCTTTTTGAGATAGTTAGCCACTTGGCAAGCGCGCTCGTAGGGGCCTGGTGGGCAACGGTATGGCGCAAGCGGGATACTGATTGCAAAGACACCGCCATCCTTCATTGAAGCAAGCTGTTTATGCAAGGCAACCGTTTCGTCGCCCGCTTTCCAGGCTTGCAAGGTAACACCCGCTTGATTGGCTTGAGCCAAGCCTTCGATGCTGTCAAACATCAGGCCAATGCCAGGCGACACCACGAGCTTGTCGTATGACAATGTTTGACCCGACGCGAGTTGAACGGTTTTCTTTTCAGCGTTAAACGAGGCGACGCTATCTTTTACAACTTTAACGCCATGTTTTTTCTGCAATGCGTCGTACGACACCGTGACATCAGCCAAGGTCTTTGAGCCACCTATCACCAAGTTCGACATCGGGCACGAAATGAATTGTGCATTGGGCTCGATCAAGGTGACGTTCGCAGTGTTATTCGAAAGTAGTCTTAAGTATTTAGCCGCAGTTGCGCCACCGTAGCCACCACCCACCACGATGATTTGAGCCTTGTTCAGGTTGGCACGTGCAAGGCCTGGCATACCAAGAGCAGCACCGAACAACGCAGAACTTTGTCCTAGAAATAAACGACGATTCATGTTGTGCCCCTTTTTATTTTTTTCCAAGCACAGACGAGATTGTCTGCAGCTGCTCATCTGTGTAGCCTTTGGCTAACTGATGCATGATGGTGCCGGTCAACGCACCGCTTTTATAATCGAGCATTTTTTTCAAGATCTCGGCTGAGCTCAGATGATTGATGACGGGCATGCCAGTGCCCACCACACCTTGCCCATCTGTGCCATGGCAATTGGCGCAGGTCGCAGCCAGGCCGCGCTGGTACAACTTGAGTGCATCTGGGTTTTGCGCTTGCGCGTGCGCTGCGCCGGCTGCAGCGAGCACCACCGCAAGTGCTGTCGCACCACACGCGACCGACCGCCCGAGCGTGCTGAAATCAAATCGTTGTCTGTTGATTGTTTTCATGTTTTCTCCAAAAAACTGAACAGTTGTGCTGACCTTCACATTGTGATTACCGGATTATGACCGAGCCTTCGCAACAATAGGCATTACTTTAACAAGGGTTTGCCCTTAAGTTTCACTTCAGATATCGAATCGTTTGTTATATCGATATATGGTTTGGGTGCTCACCGTCTAGGGTAACTCGACCG
>CAMCII010000049.1 GCA_945874505.1 Bordetella parapertussis
ATGAGCAACTCCGGCAATGCCACGCCACTTATTCTTGGTGCGATCGGTTGTCTACTTATTTTTATTCCTGTCGTATTGCTGGGTCGCTGGACTGAAACGCGTTTTCGCTGGAAACAATAGAGCGCGCCATGGACGAACTACTGAATAAATTTTTTAATATTCCGATCTGCATTCAAGTTGCTCCATTTCTGCTGCAAGGGCTACTCAATACCCTCCTTCTATCGGCGCTTGTCATTCCCTTTGGGCTGATCGCAGGCCTACTCGTTGGTGTGCTTTCTATCACGCTCAAAAACCGCTGGGCGCGTGGCATTCTTGCTGTGTCTATTGATGTCTTTCGCGCTGGTCTTGAAAGCGTACCAAGCGGTCAGATTCAAGCGGCGCGTTCCACCGGGCTCTCTGCGACGCAGACATTGCTCTACATTCAGATTCCACAGGCTACGCGAAACGTGATGCCCGACTTGATCAGCAACACGATTGAAGTCATTAAGCTTACAACTCTGGCAAGCGCTGTGGCCATGCCCGAACTCTTGCGCGTGGCTCGGGATGCTCAGTCGCTCGTCTATAACCCATCGCCCATCGTGCTGGCAGCGATCTTCTACCTTGTCCTGCTTTGGCCACTTGTTCTCCTACTGAGCCGCTTCGAGCACAAAAAAATGGGCGGGGAACACTGAGCCTGTGTAAA
Organism: Bordetella parapertussis; assembly: GCA_945874505.1. Taxonomy (GTDB): domain Bacteria; phylum Pseudomonadota; class Gammaproteobacteria; order Burkholderiales; family Burkholderiaceae_B; genus Zwartia; species Zwartia parapertussis_J. Next base: position 683 of record CAMCII010000049.1, read on the forward strand.
AAGCTTTTTTTGCTTCATTAAGCATCAAGTCAGCTAAAATTGGAAATAGTGCCACAGCGAATAAACGGCTAGCTTGCCGACGCCAAGCGCTCCAAGTTTTACGTCATTATCGATAACGACTACCGCGCTCACATCCCAAGAGGTCATCATGACAAATTCGATCAAAATCACACGCCGCAATCTGCTAGGGGCTACCGTTGGTCTGGTGGCTGCCGCCGGGCTCAATCCAAGGCATGCCAACGCGCAAACAGCCGCTCCTGTTGCTGCCCCAGGCGCCAGTGCGCCTGCCGCTTCCACCGCCAAGCCGTTGCCCAGCTATGTCAGCTGGAAACACGCTGACAGCATGATCATCCATACCTCGACAACGATTGAAACCAAACGTGCAGCAATCGGCTCAAGCATCATCACGCCAAGCGATCGCCTGTTCATCCGCAATAATCTGCCCGCCCCCTCAGCGGCTGATATTGGCGATATCAACGCTTGGCAAGTCGCTGTCGAAGGCGTTGGAAAACCACAAGCCCTTTCGATCGCTGACCTTAAGCAGATGGGTTACGAAACCATGGCAACGGTGTTGCAATGTTCAGGCAACGGCCGCGGCTTGTTTCCCGGCAAACCGAGCGGCACAAGATGGCAGACGGGTGCCGCTGGCTGTGTCATGTGGGCGGGTATTCCTGTGCGCGAAGTCATCCAAGCTCTGGGGGGCATTTCCACCGGAATGGTCTACATGACGGGCACAGGCGGTGAAAAGCTTCCCCAAGGCATTGATCCAAATGCCGTGATTGTCGAGCGCTCGGTTCCCCTCGCCGCCATGCAAGATGCCATGTTGGCCTGGGAAATGAATGGCGAACCGATGCCTTTAGCGCACGGTGGCCCTCTGCGCTTGGTGGTACCAGGCTACAGCGGTGTCAATAATATTAAGTACATCAAGCGCTTGGCGTTCACAAAAGAGCAGACTCAAGCCGCCATTCAAAAAACCGGATACCGCATGTCACCGGTCGGTCAAAAGGGCGACCCTAGTCAGCCCGCGGTTTGGACAATGGATGCTAAATCCTGGGTGACGTCACCCTCGCCTGATAATGGCCCGATCAAAGCGGGTGCGGTACAAATTACTGGCGTGGCCATGGGTGCCCTAGAAGACATCGCCAAGGTCGATGTATCGCTCGATGGCGGTAAAACATGGCAGGTCGCGCGCTTGGTGGGGCCAGATTTGGGCAAATACGCTTGGCGCCAGTTTGTCTTGGCCACAACCCTCAAAGCCGGTCAGTACGATGTCTCAACCCGTGTCACAACAAAATCAGGCATTGAGCAAGTTGCGCAGTCGACTGAAAATGCGGCGGGCTACTTGAATAGTGGTTGGATGTCACACACGGTAAAAATCACCGTGGCTTAACTATCCTCGCAAAGCACCTCTCCCCGCGCGGGAAGGGTGCACGCATCCACTTAAATCAAGTTAAACAACACAGCAACATCCTCTTCACCAGGGCCTTTTTTATCCCATGCAAAGAAAACTATTTACGTCTATTGCTAGAACCATCGGTGCGGCGGCGCTGGTTTCTGCTGCAGCCTTCACCCCAGTTGCCTCGGCAAATGATGAGGCAGGTAAGCTTTTATTCTTAAAAGGTGCTGCGCCGGCCTGTGCCATCTGTCATACCCTTGAGGCAGCCGGGGCCGCAGGTGCGGTGGGGCCATCAATGAACGAGCTTCAGCCGGATGCTGCGCGTGTTTTAAATGCCCTTAAAAACGGCATTGGCCAGATGCCTGCTTACACAAGCTTAACGCCCGAACAAATGAAAATATTATCCGAATACGTCGCAAAGGCAAGTCGAGAGTAAAAACCCGATAAAAACAATCTGGAGACAAAATGAGATTCAACTACCAAGCGATGTTGGCAATCACTGCACTCTGCTGTGCGCCCTTGCCTACCTTGGCGCAGGCTGACTATCCCAATAAACCCATCACGCTCATTGTGCCGTTTCCACCGGGTGGGGTGACGGATATTGCAGGCAGAGAGGTGGCTAGAAATCTGACGAAGTATTTGAACCAGGCCGTGGTCGTAGAAAACAAAGCCGGGGCAGGTGGAAACATCGGTACGCAATACTTAGCAACCAGTAAACCTGACGGCTATACCTTGGGGTTGTTGACCGTCAGCGCCATGTCCATTGCACCGCATGTCACTAAAAACTTGGGCTTCAATCCCAGTCAAGACTTCACCCCAATTACAAATGTCATCATCACAGAGGGCGCAATCGTCGCCAACGCCGCGACACCGTTCAGTTCAATCAAAGAGTTCGTGGCTTATGCAAAAGCGAACCCCGGCAAAGTGAGTTATGCGAGCGTAGGAAACGGCTCAATCCCTCATTTGACGGCTGAAATGTTTGCGCAGCGGGCAGGTATAAGTTTGCTGCATGTCCCTTACAAAGGTACAGGTCCGGCGCTGCAAGACCTGCTCGCCAATCAAATTAATTTATCCTTCGAGAGCTCGGTCGGGACCTCATTCAATAACGTCACAGCCGGACGCTTAAAAGTCTTGGCAATCACGGGGGCTAAGCGCTCAGCGGTCGTGCCCGATGTCCCGACCGTTGCCGAGTCTGGATTTCCAGGCTTTAGTGCGCAAGGTTGGTTTGGGTTATTTGGGCCGGCAAATCTTCCTCCAAAAATTTTAGAGACCTTAAACAAGGCCGTCACTGACGCCCTACGCGAGCCAGAGGTCATTGCGCGGTTTGAGAAGTTGGGTGTGCAACCCGATCCTCAGGCCCCCGCTGCGTTCGCTAAATTTTTAGAGGCAGAGTCGGCAAAGTGGGGAGATGTCGCCAAGTCACTTAAGTTAGAGTTGAATTGACCCTGATCGATTGCTCGGCCAATGAGAGAAGCTTATTGGCGCCGAATGGTGTCGGACAAAAAGGCTGACTCAAGCTACAGATAACACTAGGTCTTACTGACGGAGCACATGAATGATGTACGAACTGATCATCAGAAACGCAAAACTAGCCGATGGCATGGGAAACCCACTGGTGGAAGCGGACGTTGCTATCAAAGATGGGCGTATCGCAAAAATTGGCACTGTCAGTGGATCAGCCGAAAACGAAATCGATGCAATGGGGCTCGTTCTTGCACCCGGAATTATCGATGTGCATACTCATTATGATGCGCAGCTTACTTGGGACTCAACTGCATCTCCTTCGCCAGCGCTCGGTGTAACCACCGTCATTATTGGCAACTGTGGCTTCGGCATTGCACCGGCAACACCAGACACTAGAGACCTCATTCTTGCAAATCTGTCAGAGGTCGAGGCAATGTCACTCGATTCGCTCAAAGCCGGCGTCGATTGGGATTTCGAAAGTTTTCCAGAGTTTCTAGCGATGTTGCGCCGCAAAGGCGTATACCCGAATGTAGCGTCTTTCGCCTCGCACTCGGCGATGCGAACAGTCGTCATGAAAGAGGCAGGATCGCAACGAGCAGCAACGCCAGAAGAGCTAGAAACAATGACCACGATGTTTCGAGAAGCCCTTCAGGCCGGTGCAATAGGTCTTGGCTCGTCGACCTTCGAAAATCACAATGGTCATGGCGGCATTCCAGTGCCGTCTAGGCTCGCCGATGATGATGAATTTCGTGCCTTTGCAAAGGTCATGAGCGAATTTAATCACGGCCTCACAGTGATTACCTGTGGCGATCGAACGACGATTGAATTTCTCGAAGAGCTTTCAAACATCAGTCATCGTCCGGCAGTCTTTGCGCCCTTGCTTCAATACAGTAATCAGCCAGAACGAGCAAAAAACCTGATGCATCGTTGCCAAGCGGCCCGAAGCCGCGGCGCGTTAGTCTATGCCCAAGCGTCATGCCAACCACTCAGCATGGATTTCACGTTAGAGAAAGCCTACCCCTTGATGACAGTACAACCTTGGTCAGAACTCAAACACGGTGATCACGCGGCCATGATGGCATCGTTTTCTGATCCTGAATTTGCCCAACGCATGCGCGATGCGCTGTCGAAGCCGGATGGTGGCCGTATCTTTAACGGCAACTGGGAACGTGTCGAGGTCACAATAACCGCATTGGATAAAAATCAGCGCCTTGTTGGAAGAACCATAGCGGCTATTGCTAAAGAGTGTGATGCTGACCCAGTAGATGTTTTCTTGGGATTAGGCGTAGAGGAGAATTTGCAAACTACCTTCACCGCCAAGCTTCTGAATGTTGAAGAAGAAAGGGTCTGGGAATTACTTCAAGATCCGGGCAATATGGTTAGCCTGTCGGATGGCGGCGCACACCTGACTTTTTTCTGTGATGCCGGTTTTGGAATGTATTTCTTGGGTCACTGGGTACGCGAGCTTGGTAAGCTAGACCTTGCAGCTGCAATCCAAAAACTGACTAGTGACGTCGCAGACATCTATGGCTTGATCGATCGTGGTCGTCTCGTCGAAGGTGCTTACGCTGACATGATTTTGTTTGATCCCGAGCAGATTGGGATATCCAACACACAGCGCCTGAACGATTTGCCCAGCGGCGCGACTCGTCTTGTGAGATCAGCGCCAGGCCTACACACCGTTTGGGTCAATGGGGTGAGTGTGTTCCATGATGGTGACTACACTACGGTTACACCTCCTGGTCACGTATTGACTGAATTTTCTGCAATACGGCCACAGGTTGCGATGAATCACTGATATAAGTCATCGCTAACAGAGAAATCACGATGCAAACAAATATCAATTCTATTCGTCGCGGACCTCTACTTTCAGCGCTTGCCGCTTAGCGGCTTATCGGGCTGGAATCGCGATGTCTACGTTATCGAGGCGAATTTTTCTGATATTCACACTTAAGGGGCCAGTGAGGGCGGGTCTATTGGCGACGAACTGCTCACCTGAGGATCGCAAGCAAACCGCATAGGTTGGTGAAAAATCACAGGTGCCCTCGAATTTGTAGAACCCGGGAGTTTCGGCTTTTAGTTTCAGTACATAAATTTTTTCAGCTTTGGCCGCGATCTTTGTTTCATATTCAGAAAGCACTTCCCATTGGTGATCTCTCTTCCATTGAGCCGAGCCAGTTGTACCAAACGAATTGAACCCTACTTTGTTACCCACTCGCAGTGGCAAGATTTTGGCGACTTTTTCAGACTCTTGAGAGGAAATTCCTGTTGACTCGGGCATGGACAACACACCCAGCAGCCTTTGCCCTCTTAAGGGTTTCTGTTCTTTTAGCGTTGTCTCGACTTCGTAGGAATCGCCTTTGGTGGAAAGCACCTTATTGATACCCTCACCATTTGCGCTGGAGGTGAAGTGGTACTCGGTTCCGACTTTAGGCGAAACGTACGAGCCAGTCTGCGCATACACGGCCGTGATACCCGTTAAAAATAACAGCAAAGATTTTGTGAAATAGTTCATGAGTGCTTCCTTGCCAATCCCGTTGACGTATAAGGTATGCGGTACCTTCGGCTTTTCTGCCACTAAAAAGGTTGATTTTCATGCTACTTGTTTTAGCGTGAACTGTCTATCAAGCCTCCCCGTTGAACATTTTACCGAAGACGACAATACCAACGCATCGTCACTCTTGTAAACTACAGACAAACGCAGTCACTAGAAAAAATTAAGAGACAACAATGACAATCCTGATGCTCAGGCGATGACAGAGTTCGACGCATGTATTTGGGTTTTCCAATCAAAGCCTAGCAACAGCAAGAAGTCACTTCAGGAAGCAGCATGAAACTTATCGATATGCACTCACACTGGGGCACTCAGCGAGGCTACGTGCTGCGCACCGCTGCCGAGCTTGCGCAGCAAAAAAAGACCTGGAACTCTGAGACCAAATACGTGACAGAGGACGAGATGGTGGCTTATTTCAGAGCGAGCAAGGCACAAGTGATCTTGGATTTAGGATTCACTAAATTTGCGCCGGTCCAAGACATACGCCCCTTGCATGACTATTCTTTTGACATGCAACGTCAACATCCGGACGCCATTTTGGGCAACTGGCTGCATATCGACCCGACGTTTCATGGCAAAGACGAAGGCCTCAAAGAACTTCGGCGCTGTATCGACGCCAAAGCAGGCTTTATCGGCCTGGCGGTCAATGGCTCGGGTTCGGTGCCTGCGAGCGATCCAACTTACGCCCCCTTTTACAAGCTGTGTATCGAAGCCGATATCCCCGTACTGATTTTTGTTGGCACAACAGGTTTGGGTGCAGGGTTGCCTGGCGGCAATGGCATCTTGCTTGATAGCTGTCATCCTCGCCATCTGGATATGGTGGCGGCGCAGAACCCTTTACTTCGCATTGTGGCGGCGCGACCTGGCTGGCCCTGGCAAGCCGAAACGATTGCGGTTCTCATGCACAAGCGCAACATCTGGTACGAATTGCATGGCTGGTCGCCAAAGTATTTCACCCCAGACCTCAAGCACGACATCGCGCGCCGCCTACAAGACCGTATCATGTTCGGTGGTGACTATCCTCTCTACACCTATGAGCGACTCACCACCGAGTGGAAAGCGGAAGGCTACACAGAGGCGGTGCTAGAAAAAGTTTTTCATACCAATGCAGAAGCCTTTTTGAACGGAGTAGAACGTTAATGGATCTTGGACTGAAAGGAAAAGTTGCCATCGTTGGTGGCGGCAGCATGGGCATTGGGTATGGCATCGCAAACCGTTTGGCCTCTGAGGGTGCGAATTTAGTGATCTTTGCAAGACGTATCCCTAAACTCGAAGCCGCCGCCGCTGAGCTGTCTGCTAAGCATGGCGTACGCGTCATCCCCGTCTCGGCTGACATCCGCAACCAAGACGAAAGCGGACGCATCGTGCAGACTGCCCTCGATCACTTTGGCAAGCTTGATATTTTGGTGAATAACGACGGCGCACCACCACTCGGGCCGATTGACTCATTCGATGATGTGGCGTGGCAAAAGGCCATCGAACAAAACTTGTTCAGCGTCATTCGAATGGTGCGCTCTGCACTGCCGCATATCAAAGCCAGTGGCTCAGGCAGCATCCTGAATATTTCTGCGATCTCTGCGATACAACCCATTGCAGGCTTTGCCCTGTCCGTCGCAACCTGGGCTGGCTTGATGGGGTATGCAAAAACTCTTTCGCTTGAAATTGCAGAGCACGGCATTAATGTGAACACGATATGCCCTGGCTATATCGATACCGATCGTTTGCAAAAGGTGTTTGCGGCCGGCACTGAAAGCCCAGAAAGCGTGCGCGCAAAACTGATCACTGAAATCCCGCTGGGCCGTATCGGGACCCCAGCTGATATCGCCAATCTGGTCGCACTGCTTGTTTCACCCGCGGGCTCTTACATCACGGGCTGTACCATCCCCGTCGATGGAGGCTTACTCCGCGCGTTGAGGTAAATGAAATGACTCAATCGGCAACTCAAACATCAAACATCAAGCTCATGACTACGCCGCAATACAAGACGCGGCTAACCGACGCTTTGCGCACCCGCTATATTGGCAGCAAGGCTTGGCACGACGTGACCTTTTATGACTTTATTGAAAAGCGCGCACTTGAGCATCCGGATCGCCTAGTCTTTATCGACGAAACTCGCAGCCTCACTTATGGTGAACTGAAAGATCAGGTTAATCGTTGTGCGGCGTTTTTAAAAAGTATCGGGATCGGCCCCGGGGATGTCGTCACGATGCAGTTTCCGAATCGTGTCGAGTTTCCGATCGTATTCTTTTCACTTGAACTGATCGGGGCAATCGCCAACAAGATCAGCCCCGATTTCAGGCGGCGTGAGGTCGAATACATTTTAAAGTTTTCGAATAGCAAGGCCTTTGTCTGCGCCTCAAACTTTAAAGGGTTTGATTACGCAGCCATGATCGACGGACTGCGCTCTGAACTCCCTAACTTAGCAACGGTTGTGGTGTCAGGCGATACCGTCGTAAAGAACGTTCATTCACTTGAGCTAGGGCTAGCCGCCGCCGCACCACTACCTGCCGCCGAGCGTATTCACCTGAGCCCGGATGCAGTGATGCGCATGGCCTTTACCTCGGGCACCACAGGTGACCCCAAAGGTGTCATGCATAGCTTTAACACCACGCTGTACGCAGCCGAAGTGATTAACTGCGACATGCATGTGACGAAGGATGAGGTTTTACTCATCTGGTTGCCGGTCGGTTTGAACTGGGGCTATCTCAGCCTATTACAAACAGTGATGGTGGGCGCGCGCGCCGTCTTAATGGAAAAATTCCAAGCCACGCGTGCACTTGAACTCATTGAAAAACACCGCGCTACTTTTATACCCACTGCGCCTGCCTCGTTGCTCGCCATCCTGAACGTACCAGACTTTCAAAAATTCGATTGCTCGTCGTTACGTGTTGTCGTCACGGGTGGGGCCTCTGCCGCTATTGAAACCATTCGCGACTACCAAAAGCATATGAAAGGCCATCTGCTCGAACTGTACGGCATGCTCGAAACAGGGTTTCACACCTTTACACGCTTTGAAGATGATCCAGAAAAAGTGAACGGTACCATTGGCCGCATCGTTGGGCAGATGGAGTTACGCATCATCGACGAGGAAGGCAAAGATGTGCCGTATGGCTCAGAAGGCGAAATAGCAGCCTACGGGCCTTCGGTACATTTGGGCTACTTCAATAATCCTAATGCCAACAAAGAACTGTTTACCGATGACGACTGGTTCAGAACGGGTGATCTTGGAAAATACGTTGATCAGGCCGGAAACGTCATGATCGTAGGGCGGCGCAAAGAAATGATCAATCGCGGGGGTAAAAAATATTTTCCACGTGAGATTGAAGAGTTTCTGTATGCCCACCCTTCTATTCTGCATGCTGCCATCGTAGGTGTGAATGACGTTCGTTTGGGTGAAAGAAATTGTCTTTGCGTGGTGCTCAAACCCGAAGCAAAACTAACGCTCGATGACGTCACCAAGATGCTCAAAGGTCAGGTGGCTGATTACAAGCTACCTGAGATGCTTGAGTTTTATGACGAATTACCGTTTACGCCGACTGGCAAGATTCGCCGTCACGTGTTGACCGCTGATGTGATCAATCGTATTCATGCACGCTGATTCGACAAGAGTGCCATCCGACAAATCTTGATCAAACACTTGTATCGTTTAAGTGCATACTTAAAATCACTGATGTCCTTGAAAATGGGGTGACCAACAATGAAAAGAATTGGCGTAATCGGCTTGGGGAATATGGGTCGAGGCATGGCGTTGACACTCAAACGTGGCGGCTTTGAGGTTATCGGAACAGACGCTCTCGCTGCAACCCGCGAGGCGCTTGCACAAGAAGGCATCGCCGTGCGTCAAACAATCGGCGAAGTTATCGCAGAATGCGATATGGTATTTCTGTCGTTACCCACAGCAGCGATTGTTGAAGATGTCATTTCAGGGGCTGGCGGTATCATCGAACACGCGCGCGCAGGCGTGTTGATCATCGACACCTCTACCTCTCATCCTGAAACCACCCGACGCATGCTTACCAAGCTGAACGCAGTTGAAATGGAATTCATGGACGCCCCCGTAAGTGGCGGCCCTAAAGGCGCGATCACAGGCACGATGGCGATGGTGATCGGTGCCTCGACTGAAAACTTTGAACGCGCCGAGCCGATTCTGATCGCCATGACGGGCAAACGTGTTCATGTTGGTGATGTCGGTGCAGGTCATGTCGCAAAAATCGCAAATAACCTGTTGGCTGCAGCCCATCTGCTGATCGCAGGTGAAGTCACTAGAATGGCCGCAAAAGCCGGCGTGCCTACCGAGCAACTATTGCAAGGCATCAACGCGGGCTCAGGTCGTAGTTTTGTCACCGAACTCAACTACCCAACCTGGATCATGAGCGACAAATTTGATTCTGGCTTCACCATGAAGCTCATGCGCAAAGATGTTCGGCTGTCACAAGATCTGATTCAAGCACTTGGACTCGACTTGCCATTAGCGGGCAAAGTCGCTGAACTTTGGGCCAATAGTGCAGAAACGATTGAAGACGCTGAGGATTTCAACCGCATCGTCGAACTTGGTACGCGTCAGTAGCTGAACTCCTCGCCTCTCAGTGGGCGGAAAAATTTCTTGGGTAATCGAGCCAGACTTTTTAAAACATCGAATATGAACACAACTCAAACCGAAGCATTGCTTGCTGCCTATCAACACTTTTTTCCAACAGGCGTCATTGGCTCTTATATCAAGGGCGAGTTACACACAGGAACCGGCGCCAACATCTCTCTGATCAACCCTGTGACAGGCGATTTGTTTATCACCTATCAAGATGCCGGTACCGAGATCGCACAACAAGCCTGTGAGGCAGCACTTGCCGGTCAAAAAACGTGGGCGGCCCTCAGCCACGCAGAGCGTGGCCGACTGATGCAAGAAGCGGGTCGAGTGTTGCGTGCCAATATTGAACAGGTTGCGCAACTCGAATCGATCTCTGCGGGCAAACCTATTCGCGACTGTCGCGGTGAGGCACTACGTGTTGCCGAAATGTTTGAATACTACGGCGGCTGGACCGATAAACTATATGGCGATGTCATCCCTGTACCGAGCGGTCACTTAAATTACACGCGCCGCGAACCGATGGGGGTTGTCTTGCAGATTACCCCTTGGAATGCACCATTGTTTACCTGCGGGTGGCAAATTGCACCCGCTATTTGCATGGGCAATGCTGTATTACTCAAGCCGTCTGAGCTCACACCGTTAAGTTCGCTAGTGGTGGCTAAGTTAATTGAACAAGCGGGTATCCCTAAAGGAGTGATCAACATTCTGGTGGGCTATGGCCACACGATTGGCCAGGCTGCCCTGAGTCAACCAGCAATCAAAAAGGTGGTGTTTGTGGGCTCGCCAGCAACAGGCAGAAAGATTGCGGCAGCCGCTGCCACACGTGGCATCCCTTGCGTGCTCGAACTAGGTGGTAAATCTGCCAATATTGTGTTTGAAGATGCAGATCTGGATCGCGCCTGTGTTGGCGCACAGTCAGCTATTTTCGGTAGCGCCGGACAAAGCTGCGTCGCGGGTTCACGCCTGCTAGTCCAGCGCAGTATCTACGAGCGCTTTGTAAAAATGGTGGCAGAAGGTGCAAGCAAAATTCGCTTGGGTAACCCATCGTCACCCGATACCGAAATTGGCCCAATTCAAAATGCGACTCAATTCAAACATGTGAATAACATGATTGCCCGTGGGCTTCAAGAAGGCGCACAGATTGTGGGCGATACGCAGGTCGCAGCAAATCAAACAAATGGTTTTTTTGTTCGTCCAACGGTATTAAAAAACGTCACCAATTCAATGGATGTTGCTAGAACCGAAATTTTTGGGCCCGTCGTCGTGGCGATTCCTTTTGATACCGAGGACGAGGCAGTTCAGATTGCGAACGACAGCGCCTTTGGGCTTGCCGGAGCTGTTTGGACCAAAGATACTGGACGCGCCTTTCGAGTTGCCGCTCAAGTCAAAGCGGGTACCTTCTGGATCAATATGTACAAAGTGATCAACGTAGCCTCACCGTTCGGCGGCTACGATGCAAGCGGTTATGGTCGATCTAGTGGGGTCGATGCACTTGCCGAATACACTCAGGTCAAGAGCGTCTGGGTAGAGACGGCTGCCAATCCCGCACAACCTTTTGGTTACGCACCGACAACTGATTACACATTACCTTAAATTAATTTTGCGCCTGATTGCCTTTGAAAACTGGCATACGGCGATCTCAAGAGACATTTCATGAAAATTAAAGCTGTTGTATTCGATGCCTACGGAACGCTGTTTGATGTTTACTCCATCCAAGCTTTAGCCGAAGAGCTGTACCGCGACCAAGGGGCCGATATCGCCATAAAGTGGCGTGACAAGCAAATTGAATACACAAGGCTGATTACGCAGTCAGATCCACACAACTCCTCGGGCAGTCAATACTTTCGGTCATTCTGGGAACTCACGCGCTTGTCGCTGGAGTACACGCTAGACCGACTCAAACTAGACCGCAGCTCTGGTCAAGTTGAAAAACTGCTGCAGCAATACGCGCAACTGACCCCATTTAAAGAAAATTTGGCTGTGCTGCAAAAGATCAAAAGCATGGGCCTCACCACGGCCATACTTTCAAATGGCAGTATGGACATGCTGACGTCGGCGGTCACGAGTGCAGGAATGGCAGAGGTTTTAGACCATATCATCTCAGTCGATTCTATTCGCTTGTTCAAGACGTCGCCTGAAAGTTACGGTTTGGTGCAACAGATTATTGGCGTCAACAAAGATGAAGTGCTGTTTGTATCGAGCAATGCATGGGATGCGTTGGGTGCCACTTGGTTTGGCTTCACAACGCATTGGGTCAATCGCCAGGGCTTACCATTTGAAGCGTTATCGCCGCAGCCACATTTTTCAGGCCCAGATCTCACTTCCGTGCTGATATCTCTAAGTTAGCTTGGGACGCTGGCGAATATTTATCGGCCACATTACCCGAATATCGTTTCAAAGTTTAGGCTGACGTTCGCTGCGCCTGTCAGCGCACCCATCGCCTAAGGCTAGCGATGCGCCCTAGCGATTGCGATCGCAAACCCTTTTATGCTAACAGCCTGCCAAGCGTACGCACACTGGCCAGCCGGGCTCCGCGACGTGTTGGTAATCACCAATAGCAATTTCAATTTTTTACTTCTAAACTAACCTGCCTTAACTCAGCAGGGCTCCATCACAATGCACACACTGATAGAGCGATTGTGGCGAAGGCTGAGATACGTCTATCGCAATAAGATCAAACATCTCGCAGTTCTTACGTCGACTTTCAAAAAAAACTCAGCCTCCGCTTTACTCATCTTCCT
>CAMCII010000050.1 GCA_945874505.1 Bordetella parapertussis
ACTGCAAATGCTCGGCCACTTCGCCGCTTGGGGCGCCCGTCAACAGGGCAACGGTGTAACAACCAGCGCGCGGATATTGCACCAACACGGCCTGCCTAAACGCCTGACCATTGGGTGCGAGCAAGGTATCGCTGACTTGCTTAACTGAATGATAGATTGACCTGACCAGTGGGATGCGGCCTAGGACTTTTTCTGAGTACTTTAAGATGCCACGGCCCAAGAAATTAGCGGCAAACATGCCCGTTGCGAGCAACACGGCAAGCACGACGGCAACCCTGAAACCCGGGATATCAAAGCCAAACAATGCTGTGGGCGATAAAAAAGTCGGCACCACGCTTTCGAGCGTGTTGACCATCAAGCCGAGCACCCAGATCGTGATGACAACAGGCACCCAAATCAGTAAACCGGTGACGAAGTACTTTTTTAAAAATCGCATGTTGGGCTCTATTGGCCTCAGGTATTACCGGATGAATTGTTGGACGACCCGCCCGAAGAGCTAGCTGCGCCACTGTTACCCGAGCTAGCGGCGCGGCCACTGCTTGACGAAGCCGCGCTTGAGTTACCGCTTGAAGTACCGTTTGAGTTGCCGCTTGAGTTGCCGCTTGAGTTGCCGCTTGAGTTGCCGCTCGAGTTGCCACTTGAGTTGCCGCTTGAAGTACCGTTTGAGTTGCCACCCGAGGAGGACGTCTTGCCCGAACTGTCAGATGACGAGCCCGACTGGCTGGCTGACGACTCGCCTGAGCCAGCCTTGGAGTCGCCACCTGACGCACCCGCAGCGGCCTCAGAGCCCGCTATCGGCACAGCAGCTTCGCTGGTTTTAGCACCGCCGCTACCGTTGCTACGAAAATCGGTGACATACCACCCCGAGCCTTTTAATTGAAAGCCGGCAGCGGTAACCTGTTTTGAGTACGTTGACTGACCGCACTGTGGGCACACTGTCAGGGGCGCATCAGAGATTTTTTGCAGTTTGTCTTCAGCATGACCACAGGCTGAGCATTTGTAAGCGTAGATTGGCACGATTCACTTCTTGGATACTGGATAAGTGGGAAAGTACTAAACCTAAAAAAGCTAGTACTGAAACCAAAAGGAAAGCCTTTGATTTTAACGGGTTTTTATCAAAACTTGACTGACCTGAAGGCCTAGCAGCCCCAAAGGGGCTGAATAAACCCGCTTTGAGGCCTTTTTCGGCCAGTTATCGGCCGAAGGCACTAAGTAATGGTTTGCCGTTGCTTACAGACCCAGCTTTTTGAGGTCAGGGCGAGCCAAGTGAAACTTGGTCACTCGCTGAAACGAAATCCCGATCTTGACCATGGTGGCATCGTCAAAAGGCTTACCCAATAGTTGCATGCCAATTGGCATACCGTTATCGGCAAACCCGGCGGGCAATGAAACACCCGTCGTGCCCATGTAATTGCCTGCGCGCGTAAAGGCAGAAACAGGGGTTTTTGACTCGTCAACCTCGGTCAGCGGGCATGCGCCCATTGGCGCACAGGGCGAAAGCAGCGCATCAACGTTACTCATCCAGTCTGTCCAGGCGGCAGTGGTGCGACGATGGTCGGCCATGGCGTGAATGTAATCTGCAGCAGAAATACTGCGCCCTGACTGCACGCGCTTTCGCACAAACTCGCCAAACGGGCGGGCGGCATCATCAATATAGGCATGATGAATCGCGTAAGCTTCAGCGGCAGTGATGTACCCATTGCGCAGCATCATATCTTTAAAATCGAACGGAAATGGCTTATCGACCATCTGTGCGCCCAACTCAACCAGCACGCGGCGTGTATCTTCGAGAATGCGCTTGACGTCAGCACCGACTGGGATGGGATATTGCCCCTCAGGAATCATCGCAATCCGGATCCCCTGCAAAGGCTTAGCGCCCTCGGGTGGAGCCTGCCATTGAAACAGCGGGTGACCACAGCTAGTTGGATCAAGCGGATCGGCGCCAGCCATCAACTCAGTCAGGATGGCAGAATCTTGCATGTCGCGGGTCATGGGGCCGATCGAGTCTAGCGTGCCCGACAACGCCAAGGCGCCATGCAAGCTAATCAAACCACGGGTGGTTTTTAAACCCGTGATGCCCTTTAACGCGGCAGGGATACGCACCGAACCGCCCGTATCAGAACCCAACGCGGCAGGTGCCAAGGCCGCTGCCACGGCGACACCCGAGCCACTTGAAGAACCGCCCGGTATGCGATGGGTTGTCAAATCCCAAGGGTTTTTAGGCGTGCCCATGACAGGGTTGGTACCCCAACCACCAAAGGCAAATTCAACCATGTGGGTTTTACCCAAATTAATCATGCCAGCACGCAGCAGGCGCTCAACCGCCGTACAGGTGGTGGGGCTGCGACGTGATAACCAATCTTGCGAGCCACCTGTGGTGATTTGGCCTTCGATATCGCACAAATCTTTTGCAGCAATCGGCACGCCATCTAAAACACTTAAGCTGTAGCCCGACGCGCGACGTGCATCGGCGGCGCGAGCTTGCGCCAGCACGCTGTCTGAATCGACGCTGACATAGGCATGTAGCTCTTTGTTACCTTTATCGATTCGCGCTAAATATTCTTTCGCAAGCTCTTCAGAGCTAAATTGTTTGTTGCGCAAACCTTGCGCGAGTTCGGTAAGGGTAGAGAAGGCGAGATCTGACATGATGGGATGCTCTGACAAAGGGCTAAGGGATAGAGATCAACCTAAACACTAATACAAAAACAACGCGGCGGCTACAAGTGTGGGGCCTAAAGCAGCAATAAATAACGGGCCCGGTGAAATCGTTTCATTATCAAAGGTTGATTTCAAAATCGCAAAACCTGCTGGGTTTGGCGCATTGGCAATTACGGTCAAACCACCGCCTGTCACAGCGCCGGCCACCAGCATATAACGCCACGCCTCAGAGGTGCCCTCGACCAACGAGCCCAGATACGTTAAGGCCGCGTTATCGGTAATCGCCGTGAGCGCAGTTGCCCCCCAGAACAATACAACCGGCGATAGACTACCTAACAAATCTTGCAGCCACCACTTTTGCAAAGCTCCCAACAACACTAAACCTGCCAAAAAGAACGCAACCATCAAACCCTCTTTGAGCATCAAGGGCGATTGAAAGCGCTTATAGGCATGGCAGAAACCAATAAACAACACCAAGAGCCCCATAAAAATTGCGGGGTGATGGGCAAAGACAACGATACCCACCAAGAAAGCGATATGAACCAAGATGGTGAGCCGTGGCACATGCACGAGGTCATCTTGCGTGACACCACGGCGTGTTTCTACCTCGCCTCTGACCAACACTCTAAAATTAATCATAGTCAAAATAAAAGCGTTCAACATCACGGCTACGACGGCGCGCCAACCGAAGTTCGTCAGCATGTAGGCAGAATCCCAGCCAAACGTTTGTGCCACCATCAACACTGGCGGGGCCGCATACGCACTTAACACGCCGCCAATCGACACGTTGACGAATAACACGCCTAGCGTCATGTATTTGAAGGCACTGTGACCTGGGCGCTTAAAGTAAGCGTCGCGCAATAAAAGCGCCGCTAAGGTCATGGCGGCGGGCTCGGTAATTAACGAGCCCGCAAGGGGCACGAAAGTGAGCACCACAAAGTACGTTGCCAACTGACGCGGCACAGGGATCATTCGCGCGAGCCCACGCACCATGCCACCCACCAACTCAAGAATCGGCCGACTTGCCGCCACCACCATGATGGCGAACACGAAGAGCGGCTCGGTGAAGTTGCGCGTATCCATGTACTCGACCATGGTGGGCACGCCGGCAAGCATTGCCATCACGACCAGCAGCACAAACGCCCAAAGACCAAATACCGCCTCAACTTCAGACAAAAAATGCCAGAACCCTGCGTGCGGGCCATTTTTATGCGCCAGGCGTGCAAACACCGGCACCGAAAACGTATGAATAATGGCCACTGCAAACAAGATCGTTGCGATGATTTGGATCGAGTGAGGCATGTTCATGCGGTACCTTTTAACGCCGGTAAAAATACGAAAGAAGCCAAGAAAAAGCGCGCTTCGCGCGAACAGGGCTTGTACTGCTAAAGACTATACCGCAGACAATTACCAGAACAAAAGGATTTACGTCCGATTATGTGTAAGAATTGTCACTCAACGGTTTCTGAATGATTCTGCCCTGAAGCAACAATGCGCACACTAAACACTCAAACTCTTAGCGCGACCGCATTTGCCCCTCTATCGTGCAAAAACCAACCTTTAGATCTTAGTGCCAACCTTTATACGTTTTTCGTGGACAAAATCTTAGAGCACTAAGCCCCGCTCAACATCATTTTTGCTGCCTTCTCTGCAATCACCAGCGTCGGCGAGTTGGTATTGCCCGACGTAATGGTTGGCATGATCGACGCATCGGCCACGCGCAGGCCTTGCACACCATGCACGCGCAACTTCGCATCGACCACGGCCATCGCGTCTTGACCCATTTTGCACGTACCCACAGGGTGAAAAATCGTCGTGCCGATTTCGCCCGCTGCGCGCGCCAAAGACTCTTCGCTATCGTCGGTGAGACCAGGCTTAATTTCTTGAGGATTGAAACGCGCCAGGGCAGACTGCCCCACAATACGGCGCGTTAAACGAATACTGTCGGCCGCCACGCGACGATCTTCGGCCGTTGATAAGTAGTTACACAAAATCTCGGGCGACTGCGCCGTATCGGGCGACACGATGTTGACATGGCCACGACTGGTGGGACGCACGTTGCAAATCGAAGCGGTAAACGCCGGAAAGCTATGCAAGGGCTCGCCAAATTTTTCAAGCGACAGCGGTTGCACGTGATATTCAACATTGGCACGTGCTTGTTGCGGATCTGACTTGGCAAACACGCCTAATTGAGAGGGTGCCATGCTCATGGGGCCACGCCGCGTTAAGGCGTACTCAAGCCCAATCATTGCCTTACCCCACAATGAATTCACGATGGTGTTTAAGGTGCGCGTACCCTCTATGCGATAGATCATGCGCAGCTGCAAATGGTCTTGTAAATTTTGTCCAACACCTGGAAGCTCGTGCACAGTTTGAATCCCGAGGGGCGCCAGCAAGCCTGTTGCCCCCAAGCCCGAGGCCTGCATGATTTGTGGCGTGCCGACTGAACCGGCGGCCATGACCACCTCAGTGTGCGCACGTGCGATCTGCTTGTGCCCGTCTTTCAGAAACTCAACACCGGTGACGCGCTTACCTTCAAACACTAAGCGCGTGGTGTGAGCATGCGTCAACACCGTTAAGTTGCGGCGGTGTTTGATGGGGCGCAAGAACGCTTTAGAGGTGTTCCAGCGCCAGCCTTCGCGTTGGTTCACTTCAAAGTAGTCACTGCCCTCGTTATCACCCGAATTAAAGTCCTTGACGGGTTGGATGCCTGCCTGCGCGGCCGCCTCGCGAAACGAATCCAGAATCTCCCACGACAGGCGCACGCGTTCGACGTTCCATTCGCCGCCCGCACCATGAAACTCGCTGGCGCCACCGTGGTGGTTTTCCATGCCCTTATACAAAGGCAACAAGTCATCCCAACCCCAGCCTGTGTTACCAAGCGCAGCCCAGCCATCGTAATCAGCACGTTGGCCACGCATATAGATCATGCCGTTTATTGATGAGCAACCACCCAACACGCGACCACGCGGGTAGCCGAGTTGACGGCCATTCAACCCTGGATCGGCCTTGGTTTTGTAACACCAGTCGGTGCGGGGGTTGCCGATGCAATACAAATAGCCCACAGGGATGTGGATCCAGTGCCAGTTGTCGGGCCCGCCTGCTTCAAGCAGCAAGACGCGTTTGGACGAGTCAGCCGACAGGCGATTAGCCAGCAGGCATCCGGCCGAGCCTGCACCTACGATGACGTAATCAAAGTCTAACGCGTTGGGTGTGCTCATAGGTGAGTCTATTCCGGCAGCAGTGAAGAGAGAAAAATTTTACACAAGGCTTGCATGCCATTTTGGTCAATGGCATCAAAACGATTGAGCACAGGGCTATCGACATCCCACACGCCAAGCAGCTTACCTTGATGCAGCAAAGGCACCACCAACTCAGAGCGCGAAGCGGCATCGCATGCAATGTGACCCGGAAACGCGTGTACATCTGGCACGAGTTGCGTTTGCCCGGTGGTGGCCGCCTTACCGCACACACCGCGATTCAGTGCAATACGCAGGCAAGCCGGCTTACCCTGAAACGGCCCCAGCACAAGCTCGGTGCCGTCATACAGATAAAAGCCAGCCCAATTGAGATCAGGCAACGAACTCATCACGAGCGCTGACAGATTAGCGGCATTGGCGATCAGATTGTGTTCGCCAGCCATCAAGGCGTGCGCTTGGGTGGCCAGCGCTTCGTACTGAGCGGGCTTGGGAAGATGCGCTAAAGAGATGGTGTCAAACATATTGGATCAAAGTAGCTTGAATCGTCGATTGTCAGGGCGAACATGGCAATCGCCGACAGTCATGTTGAAAAAGGCAATCGTCGAGCGCCATTGCGAAAAGCACACTAGTTTACTGGCATGATCGAGCTGAAAGGATCTTAGCGCAACCGTCGCCCAGCAAAACTCAGCTCGCGATCTCGTAGTCGGTATCTTATTGGCCGCATTCGTCATCATGTACGACTATGTGGCTACTACGACCAAAATGTGGAATAATTCGGCATGACAATCCCCAGTGCCGCCACCAAATCAGGTACGCAAGTTGTGCAACGCGTAGCTGCGCTGCTGCGCGGGGTGTCAGCGCGTAACCGCATTGGCGCGCGTCTGATCGACTTGTGCACCGAGGTCGCCATCGAGCGCCCTACTGCGCATCGGATCTTGCAAGGCTTGGTGTCTGAAGGCCTGATCCGACAAGACGAAAGCACCAAACGATATTTTTTAGGCAGCGCCATTTACGAAATGGGGCTGGCAGCAAGCCCACGCACCAACATTCGCGACCTATGTCATCCTCACCTGCAACACATTGCGCAGGCCACCGGCGATACCGTCTCACTCACCGCGCGCGCTGGGTTTGATGGGGTGTGTATTGATCGTGCTGAAGGGGCATTTCCGATCAAGGTGTTTGTGCTTGAGGTTGGCAAGCGACGCCCCCTAAACGTTGGCGGTGGCGCCTTGGCCATTATGAGTTTTTTGGATGACAACGAGATCGAGCGTATCTTTAAAGTCAATGCCGAGCGCTGTCGCGAAAAATATCCTAACTACTCTGAAGCCAATGCACGCAAAACCATTGCACGTGCGCGCACGCGTGGTTTTGTGATCAGTGACGTGATTGAACTACCGGGTGTACGCTCGATTGCCGTGCCCTTAAGAGATAAGAACAATGTGCCGATCGCCGGCATTAGCGTCTCAACGTTAACTACGCGCATGGATAAAGCGCGCTCAGACCTCGCACTGAGCGAGATCACCAAAGCCATTGAGCAAATTCAGCAGCACTTGCTGACTGCTGAACCTGACTGATCCCATCGCAAACGCAACGCCAGACCGTCGCAAACGCAAAAAAGTAATGCCTCGCCCCTCAACCGACCAGTGCCCCCCACTGCTACCGGTCAGCCAAAGCTGTCATCTAAAGCGGTCACGCAACACCGCGGTTCACGTACCCATAAGCCATGTTGGTGCGTCCGTCACCGTGCCGATCATAAATCGCTTTACCGCTAGCGATCTTATCGGCGCTGACGGCGGCGCGCTGAGCCGGCGTGAAGTTGTACAACCGCGCGTTGTTCTCGCCAAAAATGGCACGCTTAACCGGGCCATCAGCTGGGCCTAACGGCTTTAGCCCATAACGCTTCTGTAAGTCTTCTGGGATTTCAAGGCGACGCAGCGCTTCGATTTGCCATTGCGGTGCACCTGTCCAGATGGCGTCGGTGCCCCAACACACGTGATCAGCGCCCAGGCCAGCGATCAACTGGCCCATCATCACTGCCGAGACGCGTGGATCTGCAATCGTAGACTGTGCAAACAGCTGCCCGACATCGGCGTACACATTGGTTACGCCATACTTGCCGGGTATATCCGCCAAATCACTGACCCAGTCGATGCGACCGGTTTTTTCAAACTGTTCCCAGGCGCCCTGTGCGCCGCCACCGCCGCTATAGCGATAGCCACCGTGATAGATGATGAAGTTCAGTTGTGGCCAATCTTTTGCCGCCTTCGCCACATCATCGACCTTGGCGTATTGCAAGAGATTTGGAAAACTCTTTTCAACCGAAGGTGGAAACAAGCCTTTATGAATACACACGTTTTTAAGCCCGGCTTTCACAAACTTTTCATAGGCGGGGTAAACAAGTTTTTCATCATCTAAACGCCAAGGGTGCACCGACAACTGCTTGTTGGTGTTGTCACCAATCGTGTAGCCCTTAAATGAGTCGGGCTTAAGCACCTCAATGGCACGATCGATTTCGTCTAGCCAACCGGCATAGCCTGGGGTAAAGATGGCGTGAGCAAAAGCGCGCTTTGACCCTGCGATTGAGTTGATGGTGGCACGCGCCTGGTTTTTCATGTCGTTGGTTAAAAACCAATCGGTCACCTTTTCTGAGGGCGCACCGCTAATGCACGCCACCTTGGTATCGCTATCCAAAAATATTTCTTTTAAGTAATTGGCAAACTTAAGATCTTCAAGCGTTTGGGGCTTACCCACTAGGGCTGGGTTCCAACCCGCTTTGCCAACGGCTTCGCGACTACGCACAAAACCTGCAAGGGTCGTGTCGTCACGCAAAAAGTGCGTGTGCATATCCATGATGAACTGGCCAGATAGCGACTGCGCGCGCTCGTTGGCCATCTCGGGCGTCGCGGCCTCAGCACTCGACACGCCAAACACTGGGCCATAGGTCTCGTTCATCGCTAAAAACGCGGCGGCCATCCCCGAGGCAGATTTAAAGAACTTGCGACGTGTGAGACCTTGTTTTTTTGCGAGCTCTGCGCCAAGCGCTTTGACACGTGCTTCATATTCTTTTTGCTTCGGCGTTTGAACGCCGGGCAAAAACTCATCACTTGAGACGCACTGAACCGGGATTGGCGCCGGAAAAATCGATGACTCGGCGGGGATTAAAGCGGCAAGTTCGTCAGGGCTAAGGAGGCTCATGGTGGGGACGGCTCAAGAAGGGTTTGTGAGGCAAGCGCTAGCCCTAACTTTTGCACAAATTGCTAAAAAAATACAGGGCTTCGCAGCACAATTACCTTCGCTATGTTTTACTTTCATGCAATAATGCATTCATGCAGCATGAAAATAGAGAGGCGCGACATGGATGCACTTCCAGCAGAACAACAAATCGTTAAGTCAATTGGGACGAGTGGCCAGATCTCACTCGGGAAAGAATTCGCTGGGCGAAAGGTGTTAGTCGAAAACCCAGAACCCGGGGTCTGGGTCATTCGAACGGTAACAATCATCCCAGACAACGAACGATGGCTGCACCAGCCTTCAACTGCAAAAAAACTAGACAGCGCCTTGGCGTGGGCAAGTCAGAATCTAGCCACAGCATCAAACCCTGATCAACTCCCAATGCCTAAAGCCTATGCCGCCAAGCGTAAAACGCGTACTGCTTGATTTAAATAATCCAACCTTTCAAGAAAGCTGGTTCAACCTTCAGGCAGATCACGCCGAGCGGGTTCGTCATGCGTTTAAGAAAATTACCCAATTAACTTGGAACGAGCTCTACCGTGATGCTGGACTGAAGTGGGAACGCGTACAAAGCATTCAAGCGCCGCGTGGTGTCGATTCTCTGTATACCTTTCGCATTACTCAAGCGGTGCGTGGTGTGGGTTTTCGAGAAACTGACTTTTTGCGGGTTTTACTCATTCAGCCCGATCACGACGCGACCTACGGTAAAAAGTAGCGCCTAGCTACTCAACCACTCACTTACCCCGACCGCTGCCGCTTTACCCGAAGCCATTGCGCCGTTGATGAGGTAGCCGCCGGTGGGGGCTTCCCAATCGAGCATTTCGCCTGCGCAAAACACGCCGGGCAAGGTTTTGATCATCAGCTGCTTGGTGAGACCTTCAAACTGCACACCACCTGCCGTACTGATCGCCTCGTCGATTGGGCGGCACGCGGTTAAGACAATTGGCAAGGCTTTGAGGCCCGCGGCTAACTGCGCTGAATCCTTAAACGTTTCAGCGGACAAGCATTCGCGCAACAGCGCGGCTTTGACACCATGTATACCTAAGCGTGAGCGAAGGTGCGATGAAAGTGAGCGCGTACCTCGAGGGTGCGACACCTCAGTCAAGACTTTTTCGGCGGTGTGATCAGGCAGTAAATCAACGTACAGCGTGACCGAGCTGTGACGTAAGATTTCATCACGCAACGCTGCTGACAGCGTGTAAATAGCGCCACCCTCAAGCCCATGCTCAGTCATTAAACATTCGCCTCGCAGATGTGCGGTCTGCTTACCTGCCGCGACTGTGCGTGTGGTCTTAGCGCTTTTAGGACGCCCTTTGCTTGCCCTCGCAGGCGTGGTCGTCAGCCAAAACTCGGCAGTTTTAAGCGGCTGACCTGCGCACTGATCAATAAAGTATTGCGACCATTTGGTTTCGAAGCCACCATTGCTCGGCAGTAACGGCGCAAGCTCGACGCCATGCTGTTGCAACAGCGGCCACCAAGCTCCGTCTGAGCCTAGACGCGCCCAGCTGCCGCCGCCTAGGGCGAGAATGACCGCATCAGGCGTGACAGTCACTTCGCCTTTCGGCGATTCAAAGCGCAGAGTAGGTTTCGCGGCTACTTGCGCCTCTGGGACTCGTTTCTCTGACGGACTAGACTCTGGCCCTGAAGCCTCTGAGCCTTGCTCGTCTGAACCGTGGTCAAGTTCAAACCCCAGCCACCGATGCCGCATCAAAAACTGCACGTTTTGTTTACGTAAGCGATTGATCCAGGCACGCAGCAACGGCGCCGCCTTCATCTCAGCCGGAAACACACGCCCCGACGAACCCACAAAGGTTTCAATCCCTAAGCCCTGCACCCATTCGCACAGCGCATTGGCATTAAGCGCAGCCAGCATCGCAGCAAACTCAGGCGCACGAGCACCATACCGTGCGTTAAACCGCTCGGCAGGCTCGGAGTGCGTGATGTTTAGACCACCGCGACCCGCCATCAAAAACTTGCGGCCCGCCGAAGGTTTGGCTTCAAACACTTG
Source organism: Bordetella parapertussis (assembly GCA_945874505.1). Taxonomy (GTDB): domain Bacteria; phylum Pseudomonadota; class Gammaproteobacteria; order Burkholderiales; family Burkholderiaceae_B; genus Zwartia; species Zwartia parapertussis_J. Next base: position 11,098 of record CAMCII010000050.1, read on the forward strand.
AACCGTATGCCCTGCCTGCGCAAGCGTCTCAGCTGCCATCAGGCCAGCTGGGCCGGCGCCGATGACCGCAACAGTAGACATACTTATTTTTTGGCTGCAGAAACGATCACTTCAACCAACAAATCAGGTGCAGCCAGTTTGACTTCACCCGTTGCGCGTGTGGGTAACGCATCTTTAGGCGCCCATTCAGCCCACACGCTATTCATGCCCGCAAAATCTGCAGTGATGTCTTTGAGCCAGATTTGTGCAGTCAACAGGTGATGCTTGTCTGAACCGGCAGCAGCTAAATAGCCATCGATTTGGCGAAACACATCGCGCGTTTGCTCGACGATGTCACCCTTGACGCTTGAAGTGATGCCTGCAACATAAACCGTATCACCATGAATGACCACACGGCTGAGCCGTGCGTTTGAATCTAAGCGAGTAATGTTAGCCATGAAAATGCTCCTGAGTAAGAGAAGGCGCACCTGTTTGAAAGCGCGCGATTGAAAAAGGGGTAATCGGTAAATCTGTTTGACCTGTGGTGATCAAGTCGGAGGTGATCTTACCAACGATAGGCCCCATCTGAAACCCATGCGCTGAGAACCCAAAGGCATGATACAGGTCTTGTTCAGTACTGCTTGGGCCAATTACCGGAATCCCGTCTGGCATCTGCGCCTCAATGCCGGCCCAACCACGGCTAATGACAGCTTGTTTCATATGCGGAAATAAATCGCATACCGTTCGGGCACCTTGGGCAAGTTGTCTGAAATCAAGTTCGCTCCAGTCACGCTCGCGATCGACGTAAGCCAAACGCCCCCCGCCAATTAGTACCGTACCGTTGGCCCGCTGTTTAAACGACAGCGGGCGCCCGGTGCCCAACACGACCGGATCTAAAAAATGCGGCATCGCGGTCGTAACCAGCATCATGGGCCCCACTGGGTCAAGCGGCACAGGCTCACCCATTTGGGCCGCGATTTTATCGGCCCAAGCACCTGCACAGTTGACCAAAATAGGGGCAGTAAACAGGCCTTGATCGGTTTGCACCTGCCACAGACCGGCACTGCGCTGCAGGTGTAGTACCTGAATGCCTTCGATGACGCGTGCGCCTAAGCTTTGCGCTTTAAATCTAAACGCACGGGTCGTGCGATAGGGGTCGGCCGAGCCATCGGCACGCACAATCAAACCGCCCTTAATGCTGGGCGTGATCGCCGGCACGATCGTACGCACCTCGTCAGCGTCTAGCCACTCTTCGTGGGTATAACCGTGCTCATGCATGGTTTGTAAGCGCGTACGCAATGTTGCAACATCTGCCTCGTCTTCGGCCACACGCATTTGGCCGTTTTGATCAAAGCCGCAATCGTCGTCGACCCAGTCTTGTAGCGTTAACCAGATTTCACGCGAAGCTAGCGACAAGGGCACCTCTGCCAGATGCCGACTAAGCGTTCGCACCCCTCCTGCATTGACCCCAGACGCATGACGGGCAATGTAGTTTTTTTCAAGCACTAATGCGTGAACACCCGCGCGCGCCAGATGCAGGGCGGTTGAACTTCCATGCAACCCACCACCAATAATGATGACGGGTGCGGTGTGCGCGTGTTCTGTCATTGCAATCGTTGCTCGAGACTTACACCGGTTTCTTTAAACGGATCACGGCTTTTTTAGAGTCGTCTGTTTGTGGCAGTGCCGCCAACTCACCAAGCGTTAACGGCTTGGTTGGAAAGCGCAAACGATAATGACCCACCTCTTGCGGAGTGACGTTACGTTCTTGTGCAATCAGTTCAGTGACCGTGACGCTGCAAAAGCGCCCCTGACACGGGCCCATGCCACAACGCAAAAACGATTTCATCTGATTCGGGCCAGGGCATCCTAAGCTGACGGTTTCGCGCACCTGCGCAGCGGTGATTTCTTCGCAACGGCACACGATGGTGTCGCCCGTGGGCAAACGAAACTGCTCAGGTGCTTGATACAGCGTGTCGAAAAACTCGCGCCCCTGTATCGCACGCATAAGCGCAGCGCGCGGCGCAGCACTGGCTGCATCCCGTTGCGCCGCCGTAAGTTTGCCGAGCTGATGCGCAACCTGTAACGCAGACAGACGGCCGCGGTGCTCGGCCGCCCAAGCGCCCGCAATGCCACCGCCATCACCCGCGATGCTGACTGCCAGTACATTGGTGCCACCCCACGAATCAACCTTGGGCTCCCAGCACAGCAGCAATTCATTCCATTGTTGTTCAACACCGACTGCTTGCGCAAGATTGATATTGGGGATCACACCTTGATGCAAGAGTAGTTGCGTGGCAGCTAGCGTCTCGGTACGACCACCCGC
>CAMCII010000051.1 GCA_945874505.1 Bordetella parapertussis
AAGCCTTATGGCCCCTTGATGCTTGATCCGGCTTCGTCGGTTTTGCACTACGCCCAAGAGGTTTTTGAGGGTCTGAAAGCCTACCGTCACCCTGATGGTTCAATCTGGACTTTTCGTCCTGAACAAAACGCTGCGCGGATGCAGCGCTCGGCAACGCGGCTCGCCTTGCCACCGTTACCAACAGATTTGTTTCTTGAGTCGATTAAGCAACTTGTTGCCGCCGATGCAGCCTGGGTACCAGGTTCAGGCGAAATGAGTTTGTATATTCGGCCTTTCATGATTGCTAACGAAAGCTTTTTGGGTGTGCGCTCGGCGCATCGTGCGGCCTACTACGTGATCGCAAGCCCGGCAGGCCCTTACTTTGCCAAGGGTGTCGCTCCCGTGATGATCTGGCTGGCCGAAGATCATACTCGTGCGGCCTATGGTGGCACAGGTGCTGCCAAGTGTGGTGGTAACTATGCGGCCTCTCTGTTGCCGCAGCAAGAGGCCTACGAAAACGGTTGTCCACAAGTGTTATTTTTAGATTCGCAAAAAGGTAAGTACGTCGAAGAGCTCGGTGGGATGAACGTCTTTTTGGTGCTTAAGGATGGCACACTCGTCACGCCAGAGTTAACGGGTAGCATTCTTGAAGGCGTCACGCGCATGAGCATTATCCAACTTGCACGCGATCGTGGTCACCAAGTTCAAGAGCGCAAAATTACCATTGATGAATGGCGTGATGGTATCGCTTCAGGTGAAGTCGTTGAAGCGTTTGCCTGTGGCACAGCAGCCGTAGTGACGCCGATTGCGGCACTCAAAGGGCGTGGCTTTATTGCGGGTGATGAACATGCATCTGCCGGCAAACTTACCATGTCACTACGACAAGAGCTCACCGATATTCAATCAGGGCGCTTACCCGATCGTCATGGTTGGCTGCAGCGTTTGGTGTAACGCTCTGGGCCTGACACTGGCCGCAACTCAGCTTGACTTGAGTGCCAGCGAAAGCATTAGTTGATATTGTGCGGCCTCAAGGTAGGGTTGCTTGTTCATTAAATCCATTAACAGTTGATCGGCCAAGATGACTTGATCAGCAGGTAACTCTTTCATGACCACTGAATATACTGCAAAGCGACCGCCGTTTGCCCAGGCATGGATCGCCTGTTCTTGTACCTGTGCATATTGAAGTTTTTGTTGAGTGCGTTTCAGGCGTTGTCGATCGGCTTCGACCGTGCCATAGGAGGTTCGCGTCTCGGTTTGCCCTGAGCCTCGCAAAACCCTTAGTCGCGCCGCAGTGCGGATCGTGAGGTAATCAGCTTGGGTGGTGAGCTTTGCGCGTTCAAGCTGTTGGATTTGCTCGAGCAGTAATTCAGGCTGAGCATCAACCTGAGTCGTGAGTTTTTTTAAACTTGCGGGCACGCGATGCCCACGCTGCTCAAGCAAAGTTTGATAGCGTTGCGCAGTGAACTGCGTCTGGCCTGAAGGGATTGAACGTGGGAGTGGCATCTGCAAGTCACCTCAATGTAGCATAGTATATCTTAGCAAAGTAAATTAGTACATTTTTATCTAGTTATACAGTACATCTTGTTCGAATTGTGATATTTAAAGCATTGAAAATATTGATGAATTCAAAAATTATCCAGCTTAGTTGTATAGTGATCGGCGGTTTGTCGTTGCTCTGGCCTGCAGTCTATAACGGCTATCCATTGCTCTACAGCGACTCGCATGTCTTTATCTCGCAGCCTGTGCCCGGCTTTATGAATTGGGATAAGCCTTACATCTATGGGCCTTTGATTCTTTTATTTCACGCATGGCAAACGCTTTGGCTAGTGGTAATTGCACAGGCGTTGCTAGTGTCGCATTTGCTCTGGTTGGTGATTGTGACCTTGACGCCTGAGCCAAAGTCCGTTCATGCGGTGTCACCCCGCCAACGTCTGGTTTCGGCAACCTGGCCTGTCGGCAAGCGTCATCTGTTGGTCTGTGGTGCACTCGCGTTAGCGAGTACAGCCCCATGGTTCGTAAGTTTTCTAATGCCTGATATTTTTGCGGCAATAGCGGTGTTGTGTATTTTTTTGTTAGGTTTTTCGACGCGTTTGAGCCGTGTTGAGGTGGTGTGGTTGGTCGTGCTTGGTGCTTTGGCGATCTCGGTTCACCTTTCGCATCTTGTGATTGCTGCGGCCTGTTTGTTTGGCGTGCTCTGTCTTGGTTTGCGACGCCTCGCGCTCGCGGCATTGCCCTTGGGTTGCGCCATCGCACTGTTGCTTGGCACAAATTTGTATGCGTTTCAAAAGGCTACGATCTCACCACATGGTTCAGTCTTTATGCTTGCTCGTTTGTCAGGTGATGGCAACACCAAAGAGATACTTGAAAAATACTGTGCACAAAAAAACTGGTACCTGTGCGCGTGGGTCGACCGTTTGCCTGCCGATAGCGATGAGTTTTTATGGGATGAAAAGGGTCCTGTCTGGAGCCATCCAGGTGGACCAATCGGCTTGTCACCAGAGGCCTCAGAGATCGTGTCCTACGTCGTACGTACGAGACCTTGGCCTGTCTTGCTCTCTGGCCTAAGCAACATGGCTCAGCAGTTGTGGATGATTCAATTGGGCGACACTTTGCATTCCAATCATCTGGATGTGACGGTGGCTAAAAGCGTAGGCCAGCATTTTGCAGCAGCAGAGCTTGAGAGCATGAACGGTTCTCGACAAATGAAAAACACGCTAGTCGCAGATGCTGTCTGGTTCAGTCGTCTGACTGTCGGGGTGTTTTATTGTGCGGCAGTATTCGGCCTGTATGTGCTATTCGGTGCGTGGCGCAAGCGCAGCACGCAGTTGACTCAAACTCACGCAACTCTTGAGCGCGAACACACTAAATTAGTGGTGAGTTTTATCTTGATACTCTGGCTAGGCGTTGTGGCCAATGCCTTCGCAACCGGAGCGCTCTCTAAACCACACCATCGGTATCAAGCCCGTATCGCTTGGTTGCTGGTGTTGCCCCCGCTGCTGTTGTGGCGCAATACAGTGCCGAGCACTGCAGTCACTGCCCTTAATCCGCTTGAATCTTGTCATCGTTAGTGAGCTTGCCATACAGGGCGTATTGTTTTTGTGTGGCTTGGGCAAACTCTGAAGCACTTGTGCCGCGTATGGTCAGACCTAAGGCCACTAAGCTTGCTGAGACGGGGATACAGGGAATGAGATTTCCAAAAAGTTAAACAGTGAGTGCTGCGATACCAAGTTCAGTTGCCAAGGCATTTAAATCTGCAACGAGAACCGGAGCAAGAGGGATCCCTTGCTCTGTGTAAGCCAAACGTTTTGTGTGGCTCTGCTCGCCAGGCAGCCACACTCTGTCAACCCCGGGTAGGCGTTCGCTAGCACGAAGATCTTTGATAAGCTGATCGACTGCGCCCTTAAAAAAACCGGGTTCTCCAAAGGCTTTTAAATCAATCACTAAAATCGCTTGGCCGGTATTGGTTGGCGTGACGTGATCTTTATTGAAGTCAACCACCTCTTTGCCCATTGAGGCGCCTTGTAGCGTGCCAGCCAGCAAGCCAACGATCAAGGCGAGCCCATACCCTTTATGACCGCCGATCGGCAATAAAAAGCCCTCATCCGCCCGGTTAGGGTCGGTGAGGGGGCGGCCCTGGCGATCGATCATCCAGCCTTCAGGCATGGTTTCACCACGCTTGGCTTTGGCTTTGACTTTGCCGTAAGCCGCCACGGTTGTTGCCATGTCTAGCACGACGGCAGGTTCGCTCCCTGCGGGGATCCCCGCGGCGATTGGATTGGTGGAGAGCAGCATATCCATGCCGCCCCAAGGCGGTAAATGATTGGCATTGCCCACTGCAAAATACAAACCAATCATGTCGTGCTCGATTGGCATGCGCGCATAAAGCGAGGCGGGGCCCGCATGGTTACTATTGCGCGTGCCAACCCAAGCGACGCCAGCGTCGGCAGCTTTTTTGATCGCGAGCTCAACCGCGCGCGATACCACCAGATGCCCCATCCCGTTATCGCCATCGACCACGGCCATCGCGGCCTTGTCTTGTACGACTTTGATTTGCGGGTTGATGTTGATGCCACCTGCTCGAATGCGCTTGACGTATTGCGGCAAACGAATGACGCCATGACCGTCAGAGCCCTGCAGATCGGCCTGCGCCATGAGTGAGGCGACTTTGTTGGCGTGCTCAGCGGGCAGCCCGTTGGCTTGCAACGCGCGCGCGATAAAGTCTTTGAGCGCAGTGAACTGAACGATGATCGAAGTATTAGTTTGAGACATGCTGACTTGTGATGAGGTTAGCGCGAAATGTGCGTAGTACAAAAAATGATTTGACGATTACGGTGTCATCGCGACGCGTATAGCGAAGTCTGTTCGTGCGTTTTTTCGGTATCCGTCCAAGCCGGCACGCATCCGAGGTGCTCGGCTTCGTGCCAGACAAAGTTTAGCTCAACCTTAATCCCGTTGATCGGTTCGCGCATCAACAACTGATACCAGTTCGAGTTGTGCGCTTTGCGTGCTTGTTGCACGAACTCTTGGATATTATTGACCGAAGACTGAGAGGGGACTGCAAAAAAAGTGGGTATCTTTGCGATGCCGGAATGAAAGGCGAACCCCACGGTCACCAAGTTGCCTAAACTGTGTTTTCGAGCCCTTGACAGGCTGGGCCAAAAGGTGATGCCACGGGCTACTGCGCTTGCTGTGAGAAAGGTTCTTTAAATTATGAGGTGTTTGGTTGCCCACGTTCGGGTCAAAAGGTTTAACCTTGGTATCTGAAATTTACTCTGTTTTTTTGGTTTAAAGGGTCGCAAATGACTGCAAATGCCTTGAATGTGTTGGGCACTGAATTAATGCCCTGTTCGTACGATCCGTTGACCGGCTTCTACCGCGACGGCTGCTGCAACACCGACATGCAGGATTTGGGTAGCCACGTCGTTTGCACCAAGGTCACCCAAGAATTTTTAGAGTTTTCGGCAAGTCGTGGCAATGATTTGTCGACACCGCGCCCTGAGTATCGCTTTGCCGGTTTGCAAGAGGGTGACCGGTGGTGCTTGTGTGCGTTGCGCTGGAAAGAAGCGTTGCATGCAGGCGTTGCCCCCTTGGTGATTCTAGAGAGCACTCATGCGAAAGCGCTAGAGTTTGTGACGATCGAGCAGTTACAAGCGTACGCGTTGCAAACTGAAAAGTGATGGCCAAACCTGACCGGCTGGCCTGTTCGACGCATACCCTTCTAGGGGTCTGAGCACCTCGAAATCGGTCTTAAATGAGTGCTAAAGTGCGATTCCCTCATGCGCAGCAATGAGCTCAAGCGCGTGCTCGAACAGTGCTCGCGCCTGACCAGCGACTTCTGCCAAATGTTCATGCAATTGTTGGTCTGCTGAGTTTTTGTTTAAACATTCTTGACTGTACTGCTCAAAGCTTGATAGCTGGGTAAGAAGTTCAGCGACATGGCGCGGGCATTCGCACAAGACTGCGGTTGAAATATTTGCGACGCGCGAGAGCGTTTCATCAGAATATTTCTTTGGTGTGGCTTTGCGGCCCGCTTGTGGCGAAACTGTAGCTCGCAGAGCCTGTTCAAGGCTGACGTTTCGAACCCATTCAGTGAGCTCTGCGTCTGAGATTGAGTCTTTGCGTACCGTCATGCCGGCATTGCTAAGTGTTTGTAGATTGCTGCTTGCGCCGTACACATACAACAACAACGTATGGGTTGCACGACTTTTGCGGACAAAATCAAGGAGCTCTGAAACAGTGCTCTCTTGAACCGTATTCAGACGAATCAAGAGCAGGTCGACTGAGGTGCGTTCGGTCGCCGCGCATGCGGTGGCTAGGTCTGAGAAAACCTTGGCATGCTCGCTGTGTTCTGCAAAGAGCCCAAGTGTGTGGCGAGTTGAAGCTAGCCGTTGCGCCAGCCCTGTGCCGATCACGCACGCGCGCAATGGCGCGGCTCGATTCGTGGCACTCTGCAGAGCCGAGGCCGATAACCCTTGCGTGTGTAAAAGTCGCAGCTGCGTGCTGTCGAGTGAGGCAATGCCACTCACAGTATGCCCTTGCTCGCTGAGTTGTTTGAGCAGAGTGGCCCGTAAGACATCCTCTGCCCCATAGAGCCGGTGCTGCCCAAGCGTTTTAGTGGGGGCAAAAGCCCGATAACGGGTCTCCCAAATTCGCAGTGTCGTGACGGGTACATTTGCAAGCTTAGAAACCGCACCAATGCGGTAAGAGAGAGAGGGCGCAAGAGAAGGCATAATTATAAGTATAATTTAGTTTGAATAGTATTTGAGTAGATTATATCAAATATATTTCGTTAATCTTGTCAATAATCTACTCATTATTTGATTTTTACAGAACAAATTGATGTAAAAAATGATAAATTCTACTCATTGAAATAGATTTGGAGTTTGCCATGTTGTCGAATAGAGCTTTAAGTGCTTTAAACGCCACCGTTTTTATCGCGGCAAAAGGGCACCAGCACCCCCCTACCACCCGTGAACTATCCGCAGCCCTAGGCTTGTCGGTCTCGTCGTTACACGGCATGCTTAAACTGCTTGACGATCACGGCATCGTTCGTTCGTTCAGGGGTGCCGAAAAACGTTACGAGATCAAGGCCGATCCAGCCACCATGACGGCCTGGGACATTGTGCAGATTTTTGACGATCCACACCCTCCGGTTGCTCAAAATGCGAAAGAAAAAGAGACCGCCTCTTACGAATACGAAAACACGTATTGCGAATTACTGAAAGATTTTTTGGCTTCGCAAAAAATCATTGACCAAATTGCTGGGTTGAGTACGAGTACGAGCAAGAGCACGAGTTCGGGCGCACTTGCATGGGCTTGAAAGCGCCACTTACCGAAGCTGAGCGGTCACGACTCATCGAGATGGCGTGGGAAGATCGAACGCCTTTCGAAATGATTCGCTTGCAATACGGCCTCACTGAGGCTTCGGTCATTGACTTTATGCGTAGCAACATGAAAAAGAGTTCATTTAGGATGTGGCGGAAAAGAATGAATGGGCGTCTGACGAAGCACCTCACTTTGCAAAGTTCCTCAACGAGCGTAAACCGAGTCGTCAGCGACGTAGTCTTAAATAATAAAGCTCGAAAGAGCATGATTCAGGTGACGAAATGAATGAAGATGTTAGATGTTGCGGTTCGGGTACGTGCATCATTAATTTTGAAGGGCTCTGTTGGTGCGGGCAGCAGTGGGATGGCCAACAGATGCGTCACCAACTGATCGATTCGCCTCTGAAGTCTACAAAATGTGCAGACGATTTAGGTGCCAGCGCGTCGAGCGCCTTCAGCAAGCCGTCGACTGACTCACCCACCGGGGTGCAGTGATCGGGAGTGGCAAAGGGTTGGGATAACGGCGACGCCACAGTACCAGGTTGCAGCGCTGCCAAAATCGCTTGTGGATTTTTACGCGCAAATTCGATCGCAGCGGTTTGCAAGAACATATTGATTGCGGCTTTCGATGCCCGGTAGCCGTACCAACCGCCTTTCGAATTATCGCTGATGCTGCCGACCCGAGCAGACAGTTTGGCGTAAATGGCTCGCTCTCGTGCGAGCAAAGGCAAAAAATATTTGATTAATAGGGCAGGTCCGATGGCATTGACTTGAAAGCTGCGCATGAGGCGCGTTGACTCGAGCGCGCCTAAGTGCTTTTCAGGACCGTTACCCTCAATGGTTAAAGCCCCTGTCGCATCAACGATCAGTTGAAAGGGCCCTGAGCCCGAACAGTGCGCTGCGGCTGCCGCCATGCTCGCTTCGTCTTCTAGGGCAAAGCCCGGTATGTCGCGTCTTGAAACCTCAACGACCAGCGCACAGTTAGGGTCTTGGTTTAATGCAGCAACAAAACCGGCCCCAATCGTACCGGTTGAACCAATAACAAGCGCGCGATAAGTTGTACCTAGAGACTGCATGGTGTAACAGGCCATTAACAATAAGATGTTGCGCACGTTATAAGAGTTGACTGCGGTTCGCGCGAAAGCCCTTAGACTCGTTGCAGGTCTTTGATTGGATCGTCGGGCACGTTGGCATACAGGACTGGGTTAATCAATGGGCCCGCTCGCGGCCACCGGCAGCGTGTAGCCATCGGCTGGCGCTTTGACTACGGCATCGGTACCGATCATGCCGTTGGCGCCGCTGCGATTTTCAACAATCACCGTTTTGTTGACCAGCGCCCCTAGGGCAAAAGCCAAAAACCAACACTGAGCACGAAAGTCGGGGATGTCGGTAGAGATTATGCCGAAAATGGATGACTTAGATTAAACTTCATCGCCAATTTAGCTCAATATCGTCGTTGCAGCCTTAACCTACTTAAAGAAAAATTATGCGTGAATTTCAAAGATTCATCCGTCTGGTAACAGCTGCAGGGGCCTTGCTTGTGGGTATTGGCTGTTCTCAGACAGTTGAGCCGCCGAGCGGCCCCGCTGTGGGGGTGCAGAAGACCGAGCCGCCGAGCAGCCTAGCCGCAGGGGTACAGACGACCGAGCCGGCGCCTAGCCCCGCTGCAGGGGCACAGGTGAACCAGCCGTCGCATAGCCCCGCCACGGCGCCACAGCCCGCCGAGGCGCTGCGCAATGGCGTCACTGTTGCGCCTCCAGTCGAGCTGCCACGCAGTGCCGCTGCGGTCTCTATGGCTGTTGAAATAAAAGATACAGTCGCTTCGGTACGCACAGCCGCAATCCTGTTGGCGGGCCAAGAGCCAGTCACCGGTTTGCCGCCGGCACTTGCGCAAAGTCCTCGTTGGGCCGCTTTTGCCAAAGAGGTGACTGCAAATTGGGCGCGCTACAGTCAAAAGATTGCAGACCCGATGTCGCAGTGGGCCTTGGCTGAGTTGCCCGTAGCACCCGACACGGTGTTTTATCCTTTTTCTGGCCCTGACTTTGTGACTGTGCATCAATTGTTTCCGACGGCACAGCGCTACGTCATGGTAGCGATGCAAAACGCTGAACGACCGTTGGATTTAGCCAATCTTGCCCCCGATCTCATCGACCCGAGTCTTGCTGTGCTGACCTCAGCCTGGCAACACTTTGGTGAGAATGGTTTTTATGTGACCTCGTACCTCGAAAAGTATTTGTACTCCACCCGTGCCAACATCGGTGCCAGCACGTTTATTGTGAGTTTTTTGACTTTGCAGGGCTTTGAAATTGAACGTGTTGTACCGATACAAGTTGCTGCAGACGGCTCGTTGCAAGAGCTCTCGCCAGATACGCCGCGATGGCGTTCAGTGCGAATACAGGCCAGTAAGCAGGGTAAGTCGATTGTTGTCGATTATCTGAAAATTGATCTGTCAAACCCAGGTCTTCAAGGCGCGCCACAAAATCTTGCTCTGATCGGCACTCTCACAAAAAACCCAGTGTTGTTCAAGGCGGCCTCGCATTTGCCACAGAATGTTGGCTTTAACATGATCGCCAATCAAGTGCTCGCGGATTCTCCTTTGATCGTGCAAGATGAAACGGGTCTGAGTTATTCGACGCTGATTCGCGCGCACCAAGTTGCGTTGTTTGGCAAGTTTGTCGTCGCCCATCACTCGTTTCCAAGTTATCACGTTGACCTTGCCAAAGCTTTCTCCCAACGAGATGACACCAAACCGTTGAATTTTAGGTTCGGCTATTTTAAAGACGGCAACTATGCGCTGATGATCGCTTCAAGAAAATAGTTGTTCACAACACGAATGCACACATCCCGAAAAAGAGACCAATATGATTCAGACACGCCATATCTTTCAAATCGTTCTAACAGTACCTAATATTGTTGACCTAGGTCAGACCCCTGTCGGCGGGCGAAAAATTGCCAATGTCACGGGTGGCACGTTCGAGGGAGACCGCATTCGCGGCACAGTCAAAGCCGCCCCTGGTGGCGACTGGTTGCTGATGCGCCCCGACGATGTGTTGACCTTGGATGTGCGCCTAATCCTCGAAACGGATGACAATCAGCTGATCTATATGAGTTATCGTGGTTTGCGGCACGGCCCCAAAGACGTGATGGCCCGCTTGAATAAGGGCGAAAAGGTTGATCCGGCTGAGTATTACTTTCGCACCACTCCGGTGCTTGAAACAGGCTCAGAAAAGTATAGTTGGCTCAATAAAATCATCTGTGTGGCAACTGGCCGCCGCGAAGCCGCTGGTCCGATTTATGACGTCTACGAAGTGCTGTAGCCGTTGCTAAATTGGTCGAGGCGGCTGCGTTGCGTCCAGAGCCCTTAAAGAGTAATCTTCAAGGGCTCGGGTGAGTCTTGTGTTCTGTCAAACGCAGCAGCTGCGATAAAAATAATAGCGAAACATGGCATGAACCAAGCGTTCAAGGCCTACCACAAACGGGTTGAGTGAACCGAGCTGACGTGGGTTAAGTCAATGGATTGATCTGATTAACTAAAGAGACAACAATGAATTTTTTGTTCAGTGCTGAAGAAGAAAAGCTACGTTCAACCGTGCGCGAGTTTTTGGCCGAGCATTTCACTGACGAAGTGCGTGCCGAAAATACCGCGGGTAAGCGCGGCGAAGGATGGGGGCCGGCAATTCGCGCTTTTTTTGACACGGTCAATGAAAAGCGCTGGTTCGCCTGGAGCTGGCCGACTGAGTTCGGTGGCGGTGGTGGCGACCGCACTGCCCAGTTTGTGATCGAAGAAGAATTCTACCGGTCAACCGGCATCACCTTAGGTGGTGGCACGGGTGCCCCGGCGATTTTGTCGTTTGGTACAGCCGCACAAAAACAAGAGTTTGTTCCTGGCGCCATCAAGCGTGAAATTATTTTCTGTCAAGGTTACAGCGAGCCCGGTTGTGGCACTGACCTAGCGGGCATTCGTTGCCGTGCAAAACGTGTGGGTGACAAGTACATTATTACAGGTCAAAAAATCTATACGACTAACGCCCAGAATTCGACGCACATCTTTTTGATGTGTCGCACTGACCCTGACTCAGTGCGTCATCGTGGCTTATCGATTTTGCTCGTTCCGATGGATGTACCTGGGTTAACTGTGCGTCCGCTTTGGACAGTACAAAATGACCCTCCAGCGCCTTTTGGCACCACCTATGGTGAAGAGCGCACCAACGAAGTGTTCTTTGATGACGTTGAAGTACCTGTGTCTTGCTTGCTCGGTGAAGAGGGCGGCGGCTGGGAAGTGGCTCGGCGCGGCTTGAACTTGGATCGCGTTGGCGCCTGGCGTTATTTGATTTCTGTCATGCGCGATGAAGATATCGTGAACTGGTTGCATGGTGACGGCGAACTGCAAGACTCATTGCGCGAAGATACTCAAGTTCGTGACAAAGTTGCCGAGATGTGGACGGAGGCTGAAGTCTGTCGGTTAATGACGATGCGCAGTATTAGCATTGAGCAAAGTGGCGGCAAATTTACTTATGAAGGTTCGGCCGAAAAAGTCTTTGCGCCCGAGCACAGCGTGCGCACGACCGAAGCCATCAGTCAGATCTTGGGCCCGTTCGCCCAGTTGATGCAGGGCTCGCCTGCTGCAATTGAAAAAGGCGTCTTTGCGCACAATATTTTGGGCGCCTATCAGTCAACGATCAACCACGGTAGCGTTCAGGTGATGCGCGACCAAGTGGCCCGTATTGGCCTAGGTATGCCGCGCGCGGCAAAATAAGAACAAAGGTAATTTGAATCATGGATATTTTGCTTGACGATCAAGAAGTACAAATCCGAGAAGCGGCCTCAGAGTTTTTGGCTGGCGAATGCACCTCTGCGTTGGTGCGTAAGATTGAAACCGACCCGTTGCAGTATTCGCCTGCGTTATGGGAAAAGTTTGCCGAGAATGGCTGGCTTCAACTGTGTTTGTCGGATAAAAACGGCGGTCAAGAGTTGCCTTTAACGTATCTTGCCTTGTTATTTGAATTAGCGGGCTATCACATTGCACCCATCCCTTTGCATTCGACCATGGTGCCAGCCATGATCATTGATCGGTATGGCAATGCAGAGCAGCAGCAACTCTTGCAGTCAGTGCTGAGCGGTGATCTGATCTTGAGCCATGCGGTGACCGAGGCCAATGGTCGTTGGGCACCCGAGTCAATCAAGCTTGAAGGCTGTATCGAAGGCGATCAGCTTGTACTGAACGGCACAAAAACTTTTGTGGGTAGTTATCGCGCCTCCAAGCAATGCTTGGTTGTTTATCGCGAAGCGGCAGTACCTCACCAGTTGGGCGTTGTGCTGGTGCCGACCGATGCAGCAGGCTTAAGCAGCGATGCTTTGGTATCGATGGCAAAAGATGGCGAAGCTAACGTGCAGTTCAATAACGTCAGGGTGCCGTTGAACGCGCGCGTGGGTTCGTCAACGCAAGGTAACGCGATCGCACTTGAGGTGATGGATTTTTCTGCAGTGTTGTACGCTTCAATGATGGCGGGTGCAGGTCGCAGAACGCTCGACATGGCCGTGGCACATGCCAAACAACGTGAAGCTTTCGGTCAGCCAATCGGTGCGTTTCAGGCCATTCAGCACTTGTGTGCCAACATGGTCAACGCGATTGATGGCACCACCATGCTCGCTCGCGAAGCGTTATGGCGTATCGATCAAAAATTACCCCATCGCGTGAACGTTGCGCAAGCCAAATCGTTTGGTAACGAACAATGCATGATGGTGGTGCGCTCGGCTCAGCAAATTCACGGCGGCATGGGTTTTATTCGTGACTTCGACCTGAACCTTTGGTACCGCAGAGTGGGCTCCTGGAGCTTGCGTGGCGGTACAGCGGCAGAACATCGCCGTACGATTGCTGCTGCGTTGTTAGATCAGCCGGGTAAGGTGCGGATTGGTAATATCCCCCAGGCTTGAGCATCGATTAAAAATATTGCGATAGTTAACGTTGGCATCCTCCCCGCGCTGAGCGGAGAGGTTTGCCGAGCAACTGATCAGCGTGGTTGAGGCTGTGCGACAGTCGGTGTCAATAATTGACACACATCTTTATACGATATGGTTTGTACACCATCGGTAAATTCAATCGCCTTGCCGCTATATACGACCGTGCGCCTTGCCAGCGGTTTTAGCTTCTGATCAAAATGTTGTAATGCTTTTTTAAAACTTGCATTCCAGGTGCTAGCGGATTTGATCTCGACCCCTAAAAGTTCGCTGCCCTGTTTGTGCAACAGATCGATTTCATGACCTTGATTGTCTCTATAAAAATAGAGATTAGGCGTGAGACCTTGGTTGTAGCGTGCCTTGAGCGCCTCAAGTACAACGAGATTTTCAAACATGTTACCGATTAATGGATCGCGCCCAACTTGGTCGACGCGTTCAATCCCCAGTAGATAGCAGAGCAACCCCGTGTCGGTAAAATAAATCTTCGGGATCATAATTGCTGTTCATTTCATACTAATCCAGAGTTCAACTCTGGATTAGTATGAAATGAACGATCGAAACACTCATATTTGCCGC
>CAMCII010000052.1 GCA_945874505.1 Bordetella parapertussis
TGAGCATTCGCGAGGGACAACGACACGGTAACCATATTGAATGCCATCGACTGCGGTCGCTCGGACACAGCCACTGGTCGAGCAACCAATCAGCACAATGGTGTCGATATCTAGCGCTTTGAGCGTTGAGCTCAAGGAGGTGCCAAAAAAACAGCTCGGATATTGCTTGGTGATAATGAAGTCTTGCGGATGTGGCGTTATCAGAGCGTCAATTTCTCCGAGGGGGGCGCCTTTAACAAAAAGCTTGAGCGCAGGAACTTTTTTAAAGAATAAGCCGCCGTCAGCCCCTGAGGGATGATAGACCACTTGGGTGTAGAACACAGGGACGTTGGCCGCTCGGGCAGCCTCAAGTAGGGGCACTGAATGTTGAACGGCATCGACGACACCTTGACCAAAAAAAGGTGCACCTGGAGTTGTGTAGGCTTTGACAAAGTCAACCGCAACCACAGCAGGGCGATTGCCAAAACCCAAGGTAGTATCAAAGACTCCGCGGTAGTTTTCGTTACGGGTGGGGTCGTTCATTTGATGACCTATTGGGGAGTAAAGGAATAAAAAGAATCGATCTCTATCACAAGAGTCTACGGCGAGAGTTTCGAAATGACAATATTAGAGTTTTAACACTAGACTGACTTCGGTTTTTTACGGTTTACAGCCAGTTCAGGCTTGATGCCTCGTATTTTTTGATGCGCTATGTTACGGTTATGTAAGATACCGTAAAAAGGCTCGAAAAGAGTTTTTGCATGTGTACTTTGATTTTTTTGCCACTCACACTTTGAGTGAGTGGCGGATTAAACGAGTTTTTTCTAAAAAATATAAAGGATCTTAACGTGAGCGATTATTTTTACGAACCGAATAAAGGCCATGGTCTGCCCCACAACCCGTTCAAGGCGATTGTGGCGCCTCGCCCGATTGGTTGGATTTCAACCATTGACAAGCTCGGTCGTGTCAATTTGGCTCCGTATAGTTTTTTTAATGCGTTCGCTGAGTCACCCCCGGTGATTGGCTTTTGCACGAGCGGTGAGCGTAAAGACAGCTGTAATAATGCCGACGAAACCGGTGAATTTGTGGCTAACTTTTGTGGGGCTGAATTAGCCCAAGAAATGAACATCACCTCATCGTCGGTCGCACCAGGCGTTGATGAAATGAAGCTTGCTGGTTTGGCGGCTACCGCTTCTACCTTGGTCAAGCCACCGCGCGTCACCAACGCGATTGCTGCGCTTGAGTGCAAGTTGATTAGCACCACGCAATTGACGGACGCCAAAGGCACGCTGATCAATACTTGGTTGACGCTTGGCGAAGTTGTGGGCGTGCACATTAATAATGCATTTTTGAAAGACGGTATTTTTGATACAGCAGCCGCGCGTCCGTTAGGCCGCTGTGGCTATCAGGGCGATTACGTTGAAGTCAATACTCTGTTTGAGATGTTCCGTCCAAAAGATTACGTCGCGAAGTAGGCTGCGCGTAGACAGGTAAGACCTTCGTCTCGAGGTAGGCCTCGGGAACGAAGATAACCACTCGTTGCAAGTCAGGGCGCTGATAGCAGGTGACTTTGCAAGCTAACGTGACTTTTAGGTGAAATAAATCATGGCCGAGACTCTTGAACGAAATCCTCATGCCGCCGTGCGCCCAGAGTGGCTGGCGCTACGTACCGAGGCGATTATTGAGCCTGAGCTGAAGATTGTGGATCCGCACCACCATCTATGGGATCGTCAAGATAATCGTTATCTGTTCCATGACCTGCTCGCAGATATGAACGCAGGCCACAATGTGGTGTCGACCGTATTTGTGCAGTGCCGAACGATGTTACGCGCAGACGGGCCGGCTGCACTTGCACCGTTGGGCGAGGTTGAGTTCGTGACTGGTATTGCAGCCATGAGTGCGAGTGGGGTTTATGGTGCGGCACGTGCCTGTGCGGGGATCGTGGCGGGCGCAGACTTGCAACTGGGCGATCAGGTTGCGCCTTTGTTGGAGTTGATGGCGCACAGCGCTGGTGGCCGCTTGCGGGGTGTGCGAAACCCAGTTGTTTGGCATAGCAGCTCAGCTGTTCAATCGAGCACCGCCTCCCCCCCGCCCAAAGGGCTCATGGCAGACACCGCATTTCGTAAAGGCGTGGTGCAGCTTGGATTGCTAGGGCTCTCACTAGATGTTTGGGCGTATCACACGCAGCTCGGTGAGATCTACGAGCTTGCTAAAGCCAATCCAAAGGTCACCGTGATTGTGGATCACTTCGGTGGGCCCGTGGGTGTTGGGCCTCATGCTGCGGATATGAGTGATATGTTTAAACAATGGCGCACGGGCATCGCCTTGGTCGCGAGTTTGCCAAACACGGTGATCAAGATGGGCGGTGCAGGAATGCCAGTATTTGGAATTCGCTTTGATCAGGCGCCAACGCCACCAGCGTCTGAACAGTTGGCGATTGCTTGGCGTGCGTATTTTGAAACCTGCGTTGAGCTGTTTGGCGCAGACCGCTGTATGTTTGAAAGTAATTTTCCGGTTGATAAGGGCATGTTCAGTTATCAAGTTCTTTGGAACGGTTTCAAACGTCTAGCCAAAGATTGTTCGGCTGCTGAGAAAACTGCCTTATTTAGTGCGACGGCAGAGCGCGTCTATCGTTTGGTGTGACGGCTTACATCAAGGTGATGGCTCGATAGGTCATGTAAGCCCCGAGTATTAAGAGCCCACCGAAAAAACATTTTTTGAATAACTCTTGAGGCATTCGGTTGCGTAGTTTTTGCCCAAGAAACATTCCTGCAAACGCTGGGATCAGAGCCACTAACGAGGCGCCAGCGATAGTCATTTGAAATTGACCGGTGACAAACAAACCCACGGCTAAAGCGAACGACGACACCGTGAAAGACAGCCCAAGAGCTTGTATCAGGTCATCTTTGTTTAGGCCAAGCGCTGTGAAATAGGGTGCAACGGGTAAAGCTGAAATCCCCGTGGCACCCATCAAAACGCCGGTGCAAAACCCCATCACAGGCGATAACCACCATTCTGATTTGGGTGAGACGGTCAGGCGGGCCGCGCTGAGCCCAAAGGCCCCGTAAATTGAGAGCACGGCCCCAAGACCTGCTGAGACGATCTGTGTGTTGCCGCTTGTGATAAAGCCCACCCCCAGAGGCGTGCCCAAGCAGATGCCCACGAGCAGGGTGCCAAAACGCTTGCTCAGTACTTTAAAATTTGGGCCTGCGACTAATTGCCAAACGTTGGTAATGAGTGAGGGAAGCACCAGCATTGCTGCTGCCTCGACAGGCGCAATGACAAGGCCTAAGAGCCCAATTGCAACGGTCGGTAGCCCCATGCCCAACACGCCTTTGACGATCCCGGCGGCTATAAAAATTATGCTTGTTAAGGCGATGACAACGAAATAGTCTGACATGAGAGCTGCTGATCAAGAGTAAGGCGAAGGATTGAGCCGCTGGCCAATGACTTAGAATGGCGTTTGACAGCGCGCAATGATTGGACATTACCATGCGACCCGATACGTTACCACCTGCGGTTCAAGGCGCCAGTGCTTGGCTTGGGCCTGAAGAGTCGACCAAACAACACTGGCAGCATGAACTGACCGATGAAGATTTGCGAGAGCTCGAAACTGCCGCCACCCACTGTTTGCAGGTGAGTGCAGATCTCACGCAAATTCGTCGCACAAATTTTTTACTTCCTACACTGGGCCAGCGGTTACGTGATATACACGATGCGCTCTTGCAGGGCTGTGGCTTCGCCTTGATCCGTTCGTTACCGGTACGTCAGTGGTCGCGAGAACTCACAGCGGCTGTCTTTTTTGGCTTGGGTACCCATTTGGGTAATCCACGGCCACAAAACTCAAAAGGGCATGTTCTTGGTCACGTGATTGATATGGGGTTAGAGGCGACAGATCCGAACGTTCGCATTTATCAAACCCACGAGCGGCAAACCTTTCATACAGACTCAAGCGATATCGTAGGGTTGGTGTGCTTACAACAAGCGAAGGCGGGTGGCGATTCTGCCTTGGTGTCTTCAAACACCATCTATAACGAGATGCGCGCGTTGCATCCTCAATTGGCGGCGTTGCTATTTGAGCCGATCGCAACCGATCGTCGAGGCGAAGTCGCACCCGGTCAAAAACCCTTTTTTGAAATTCCTGTCTTCAGTTGGTATCAGGGGTTGATGTCAACCATCTATCAGCGCCAATACATTGACTCCGCGCAACGTTTTGACGACGCGTTGCATTTGACGCCTTTGCATGTTGAGGCGCTTGATTGCTTTGATGTACTGGCCAATAGCGCCGATTTGAATTTTTTGATGCGCTTAGAGGCTGGTGATATGCAGTTTGTTCATAATCACACTCTGCTACACGATCGCACGGCGTTTGAAGATTGGGGTGAGCCAACTCGTAAACGACATTTGTTACGTTTGTGGCTCTCATCGCCCGAGGCGCGTGCGCTTGCACCAGAATGGGCGCAGCGTTACGGTTCGCTCGAACCAGGTAACCGAGGTGGGGTGATGATGCCCGCCACAGCATGGCGGGCGCCACTGAACCCAGTCTAGTCAAGGGTTCAGTGTTCGTGAGTACGCTTAGTCAGCGTAGCCTGGCAATTCACGATCTAACACACGCATCATGGCGGCGAAGAACAAATCATCGCGCTCTTGACGTGAATGGCTGTCGCCGGGCGCCGTGTTTTGAACACTGTTCACGACCTCATCGGGCAACAACTGAATCGGCTGACCCGTGCTCATGGCCAAGACTTGGGCGCGACAGACACGCTCAAGTTTATACAGACGCTTGTAGGCTTCGGCAACGGTATCGCCAACAACCAGTACGCCATGATTTTTCATGAACAATACTTTTTTGTCGCCTACCTGGGCGGCCAAGCGTTCGCCTTCGCTCAAGCCATCGGCGACGCCCAAATAAGTATCGTCGTAACCCGTGATACCCATGAAGAAGGCAGCGGTCTGGCTAGCAGGTAAGAGTCGGTTATTTTGCAGCATGTTCAAAGCAAGCGCCCAGTTCTGATGGGTATGCAAGACAACGTTGGCGCCTGTGATGCGGTGGATCGGTGCATGAATGCACTTGGCCGAACGCTCAACCACGCCTACGCCTTCAATCGTGTCACCGTTTTCATTAAAAATCATCATGTCACTTGCACGGGCTTCTGACCAATGCAGACCAAAGGGCGAAATCAAGTACTGGTCTTTACGACCGGGTACGATCATCGTGAAATGATTGTCAATGCCTTCGTGCAAGTCGTCGAGCACGGCAAGACGATTTGCAGCGGCCAGATGAATTTTTGCTTGTTGAACGGCGTCAGACTGTTGTTTGACATTGAGATTGTGCACGGACATGACGAGCCTCTTTGAAAATGATTTGTGCCGCAGAGGTTACTACCGTTGCACCGGTCTCGCAACAGATTCTTTGCCTGGCGGCTCACGACGAAGCCTAAAGATTTGGTGCGACGCACAAATTGCGTCAACGGCGTGCTGACGCACCAGGTAACGAAGCTGTCGCAGTCACTCCAGCCAAGCGCAGTGCGTTCCACATCATGGCGCTTGAACTTGAGATAACAGGTTTACCCAAGTCTTGTTCGAGCGCACCGATGATCGATATGGTTGGCATGCCCACGCCGCTTAAAAAAACGGCTTGCGCCTCAGGGACGTCGACCGATTTGCCTAAGCGATACGCGCGGTTGGGTGGTTCTTCAAAGATACTGCGAACATTACGTAACCAATCAAAGTTGACGACTTCGATGCCGTAGCTCTCAAGGTTTTGTTTGCCTTGCATGGTCAAATTTTCGTCGTAAGGGGTGCCTAGCGCAACTTTTTTTATGCCTAGTGCGTTCAGTGCAGCAATGACGCTACCAAAGGCGGTGATGAAGTGCAGGCCAAAACGATCTTCTAAGCGTTTGGTCAGCTCCGCTTCTTTCTCGCGTCCGAGGTAATAGCTCGTTGCGGTGTGCGCCAAGGCAATCACGTCAGGTCTAATCATCGATAGCATCTCGACAGACTCATCGAGATGCTCAATCTGTGTGGCGATGCGCGCTTCGATGCCGTTGAGGGTTCCGTCGGCCCCTCGCGAAATCATACGACCAAAGTGCACAGAGACCCCCTTCGGGGCCATCTCAAACATCTCCGGCTCGACGGTCGGAGTTCCGGCCGGTACAAGAAACCCTAGCTTTGCGCGCCAACCAACCATGACATCAATCCTTTACTCGTTATTTGTTGATTAACTTGCTTTTTACTTTTGCTTTCGCATGTGTGACCGCATCAAGTTCGGTGAGCAAGTCCGCTGGAGGCATCGCATAGCTCCCCATGCGCCCAATTCCGATGCCTAGTCTGCGTTGCATAGTGACCATCATCTCGGCATATAAAAATGAAGTTGCTACGCAATCGAGCACCGAGAGTTGACCAATCGGGTTGACATTGCTTCGCCGAATGATCAAGTTCAAAACGCCTTCTGCTGGAACAATGAGGTCTGCACCGTCTGCTTTGGCTTGCTCTGCAGTCGCTAAAAAATCTGTGACGACCTGTTTAGGCTTTTTGATGGCTACATTCAAAATATCTTCGTCGACCGGATGTGCGAGAGAGTAGTAACCCGATACGCGGCTTTCTAGCCCATGGCGTTTGACCAAGGCTTTCACACGTTTGACGTTTGCGGGTGCAAGGGTGGTGAGCGCAAACTTCTCGGCCATTGAACAGGCGACCAACAGCGTACATTCAGGCATTGAAATGACTGGAATACTTAACAGTGATCTGATCTCTGGTAAAAAGGGTTCGCTAAAACTACCAAGAATCACCGCGTCAAATTTATTTTTTTCGGCGGCACGGCAGATGTCGATCACTTCAGTTTGTAGGATCAATTTGGCGTAGCTGTATTGCAAAACTTCTGCGGGCATCCGACCGTGATAGTTTTCTTCAGAGACCCCGTTGAATACAATGTGCGTACCTTCAGAGCAATATTTTTTCGCATGATCTTCGAGCGCCTTGCGATAGTTGGTTAAGGTCGCGAGTTGAGTCATGGATTGATACCAAATACGCACGCCCATTATGTCTCCTGAGGGTCTTTCTGTTTTGGTTTATCAAGATTATATCGGTTGAATGTTCCAATCTACTGATGTTAAGACTTCAAATGTCTCGTAAAATCATTTTTAGTCTATTTTGAAAATAAAAAGCAACGGAGATCAGACGTGAATAAAAGACAATTACTATTGGGTAGTTTCGCGGCCGCATCCCTGTCTAAACTCGGTTCGAGTTGGGCTCAGGCAAGCAATTACCCAAATCGTGCGATTCATTTGATTGTGCCCTCAGAGGCGGGTGGTGGCACTGACTTTACGGCGCGCACGATTGGGCTCAAGCTCACCGAGTTGCTCGGGCAGTCGCTGGTTGTGGATAATCGACCCGGTGCAGCAGGCAATATTGGTGTTGAGCAGGGTGCGCGCGCGGCACCTGACGGCTACACCTTAGTGATGCCAATTACCTCGTTGCCCATGAGTCCTTGGCTGTATCCGAAGCTGCCATACGATCCGGTCAAAGATCTATCGCCCATTGTTCTCGCCTGTGCCGCACCCCTGATTATGGTGGTCAATCCTCAGTTGCCCGTCAATAATGTGCAAGAGTTCATTGCCTTAGCAAAGAAACAGCCGGGTCAACTGAACTATGCCAATTCAGGTAATGGCACCACCGCCCATTTGGCGGGCGAGCTTTTCAAGAAGATGGCAGATATCAAAATGGAGAGCGTGAATTATAAAGGCGGTGGCTCTTCAGTGATCGATACCATCGCAGGTCGTGTACAGATATATTTTTCGACGATTCCTGCAGCGTTACCACATCTAAAGTCGGGCAAGTTACGCGCGCTTGCCGTGACCTCTAAGCATCGTGTCGAAATGGTTCCAGACGTGCCCACCGTTGCTGAGTCAGGTCTGCCCGGGTTTGAGGTCGTTGGATGGTTTGGTATTTTTGCGCCAACTGGTACGCCAAACAACGTCATTTTGAAGCTAAACGAGAATATCAATGCGGTGTTGAAAATGCCCGAGATTCGGGATCGTCTAGCTCGACAAGGGCTGATTCCTGGGGGTGGTTCGCCTGAGGCGTTGAGGGATTTGCTGGCGGCTGATTTGAACAAATGGGGTAAATTTATTAAAGAGATCGGCATAAAAACGACTGAGTGATTGATGCCCTGTCTTAAAAAGATCGAGTGACCAATGCCTAGTCTTCAAACGATCGAGTCACTGATGCGCGGTCTTACAAAAACGCCCGAGCGACTAACGCTCGGTCTTGATCGCTTATGCAAAAATTAAAGGCTCTAAAAATGATGAACCCCGGCAAGCGGTTACGCGAACTGATTGCAGCACCAGACATTTTGGTGATGCCCGGTATTTTTGATGGCTATAGCGCGCGTTTGGTGCAGCGCTCTGGTTTTCATGCGGGTTTTTTGACGGGCGGTGGCATTAGTGAGTCACGTCTGGGCCAGCTCGACATTGGCTTAATGGGGCTAGAAGAGAATCTGCAAACATGCCGCGCGATGGTAGCCTGTTGCGATCTACCAATGATCGCTGATGGTGATACGGGTTACGGTAACGCGGTAAACGTGCACCACACGGTACGAGCGTTTGAGCAAGCCGGTGTGGGTGGCTTAATGCTTGAAGATCAAGTTTGGCCCAAACGCTGTGGCCATATGAAAGGTAAAGATGTCATTTCAGCAGAAGAGAATGCTGAAAAAATACGTTCAGCGGCACAGGCACGACGTCACCCGGATTTTGTGATCAAGTCACGTACCGACGCGTACGGCACTCACGGGTTAGCTGAAGCGATTCGACGGCTCAATCTTTACGCCGAAGCCGGTGCTGATCTTTTGTTTGCGGACGCGGTATTGACCGAGCAAGATATTGCGACGTTAGTGAAAGAGACGATCAAGCCAATTTCTGTGAATATGGGTTTTGGAATTCGAACCCGTTCAACGACGCCTTTGATTTCAGCTAAGCGGCTTGAAGATTTAGGGGTGTCTGCGGTGATTTACCCGAGGTTGCTGACAGCTGCTGCCGTTCAGGGGATGATCTACGGCATGCAGGCGCTACAGGCCTCGCTTGGTAAAGATGAAATCGTGAATCGTCCGGATTTGGCAGTGTCGTTTGAAGAGATA
Source organism: Bordetella parapertussis (assembly GCA_945874505.1). GTDB lineage: Bacteria > Pseudomonadota > Gammaproteobacteria > Burkholderiales > Burkholderiaceae_B > Zwartia > Zwartia parapertussis_J. The sequence continues at coordinate 9,113 of CAMCII010000052.1, forward strand.
AATGCGTTGTGCGGCTACGCCGAGTCGCAAGAGCTTGAGCAGCGCTACCTGACAACAGTAGAATTAGATGAGAAATACAAGCGCTAGAAATTCCCAAGTGCAATTAGAAATTTCTCAGCGCTTATTGGTCCCACTCAAGGTCGTGAAAATTAAAGGCACCTTCTAAGGTTGGTTTGATGATTTCAAAGTAGGGAGAAACATCAAAATCGCGAGGTGTTAAAAGGCTAAAGTGCCTGGGCTCAAAGTTGATCGGCTTAAATGAAGACTTGAGTGTGTATGACGAGGCCTCTGAATCGCGCGCAATGATCGGGTAGTGGATCGTTTCGAACGCCTGCGCAATCAAGGTTGAGCAAATGGCGCGAGTGGGATCGCCGCTACCGAGCGCAAGTAACTTGCGTCGAAAGCGAGAAGGGATCGGAGGCGTAGGTAACAGGTAGCGGGCTAACTCAAACACATTGCGCAGGTCATATTGGTGGCCAAGTTGCGAAAGGGCATACTGAATGACTTTCTCGCACTCTGCCTGACTTAAACCGACGGGTCGACAGATTCGGGTATGCAGATGCGCAAAACGTTCAAGGCTGCTACTACAGACACCTCTAAGGGTATCGGCTTCGATCAGACAGTGATCTTCGGGTGCACGATCGGCCAAGTAATCCGATCCAATGAATAGCGCGGCATGTGACCAGGTGGATTGCGTTAAATATTTAATTGCAGAGCTGATTCTGGTGCGACCTTCTACAAGCAGCACGTCACCAGGGCGCAACGTTGCTTGTAGATGGAGCGGGTCAGAGGGCGGTGCGGAAGCGCCGGCCTGTATGTCTTTGGTGAGATAGGTGGCCAGCCATTTGCCGATTGACGGCCTGAGCCGATTCATTATTTGTTCCGGCGTGCATCGACGCGCGCTACTAAATCACGCTCGGCAGCATCGAGTTTGTCGAGACCAACTAGCTTTTGCCGCTCTTGAAAAGACGTCATTCGATCAAGCATGCTTTCACTCGTGCCTTCTCTGCGCAAGACTTCTAGGCCTTGCCTGATGGCGAACGAACCCAGATACAAGGCAGCATTTGCGTACAGGATCACATTAAAGCCCATCGCCAGTAATTCTTTTTCTGGTACGAGGGGTGTGCGGCTGCGCTCGATCATATTGGCGACCATCGGAGTCCCTTTGAACTCTTTGCTGATGCGCTGTAATTCTTCAAGGCTGTTAGGGGCTTCGACAAACACCATATCTGCACCAATTTCACGGTAAGCATGTGCGCGCGCAATCGCCGACTCTAAGCCTTCAGGGCCACGCGCGTCTGTGCGGGCAATAATGACAAAGTTCGGATCAGTGCGTGCATCCAAAGCGGCTTGCAAGCGATATAGCATTTCTTCGACGGGTGCCACTGACTTACCGTCAAAGTGTCCGCAACGTTTTGGAAACACCTGATCCTCGATGTGTAAACCAGCCGCGCCAATCCGTTCATAAAGTTTGATCGTACGCTTGACGTTCGCTACGCCACCAAAGCCCGTATCGCAGTCCGCGATGACCGGTACCGAGACAGCATCAGAAATTCTTTCTACCTGACTGGCTAGTTCATTGAGCGTGATCAGCCCGATGTCAGGCCCACCTAAATACGTATTTGCGGTGCCACCGCCCGTGACATACACCGCTGGGAAACCAGCTTGTTCAATTAATTTTGCAGTGAAACAATCGGTTGCTCCGGGGACAATGCCGGGTCCGCCTGAGGCGATGAGTTCTCTGAGTTTTGCGGCGCGTGGATTCATGATTGGTCTCGAGGTAAAGGTGACATCACACTCAAAATACTAAGTCGGGTGCCGGTAGAGAATCGTTTGGTTTTAAGGGAAAAGAATGCGCCATTTCAAATTGATCGAGCGCTTAGACACGAATGATGACCTTGTCTAGGCGGTGACTGGAAGGTATTTGCGGCGTTCAGCCGCCATGTCAGGCAAAAACCAGGCGACAAGCCCAAGGATCGGTAAAAATGCGCATAACTGATAAACGAAACTAATCCCGTAAAGATCAGCGAGCCAACCCATCAGTGCTGCGCCCACGCCCCCAAGGCCAAAGGCAAAGCCAAAAAACATACCCGAGACAAAGCCGATCCGACCAGGCATGACTTCGTGGGCAAAGACCAAAATCGCCGGAAAAGCCGAGGCCATGAGCAAGCCGATAATGATTGTCAATACGCCAGTCCAGAAAACATCGGCAAAGGGTAGAGCGAGCGTAAAGGGGAGTGTGCCTAATATCGAAATCCAGATCATGGGTCGACGGCCCAGGCGATCTGTGAGCGCACCGCCCAGCAGAGTGCCAACCGCAATAGCAGCCATGAAGACAAACAGCTGCACCTGAGCGGCTTGCACCGGTAAATCAAAGCGCTCGATGAGATAGAAGGTGAAGAACGAGGTGAGACTTGAGCTGTAGACGTTTTTTGAGAACAACAAGACCATCAAGATGGTGATGAGAAAGAGCATGCGACCGCGTGGCAAGTCTGATGCTGGATTAGAGTTTGCAGCCCCTGATTTTTGACTCGGTTGAATATGAGCGCCATACCATTTGCCGATGCGAGTTAAGAAAACAATGGCGATGAGTGCAGCCGCTGAGACCCAAGCGATGGCTCCTTGGCCATGTGGTAGCACGATAAACGCGGCGAGTAACGGCCCGACTGCCTGCCCCATATTGCCGCCCACCTGAAAGAAGGCTTGTGCAGAGCCGAATTTTCCGCCGGAAGCCATGCGTGCGACACGTGAGGCTTCGGGATGAAAGACGGCAGACCCTGTGCCGATCAGGCCCGCAGCAACTAAAATGATGGCGTAGCTTGGTGCAACCGATAACAGCAGCAAACCCAGCAGTGTTGAGCCCATGCCGATCGCTAACGAAAAAGGCTTGGGATTTTTGTCGGTGTAATAGCCCACGGTTGGTTGCAACAGTGAAGCGGTGAGTTGAAAGGCGAGGGTGATGATCCCAATTTGCGTAAAGTCTAGACTGAACTCAGACTTCAGAAGCGGGTATAAAGCTGGGATCAGAGACTGAATTAAGTCATTCAAAAAATGACAGAAGCTGAGTGACACGAGAACTGGTATCGCAGCCGCCTGTGCCGTGGGAGGGCTTGTCGAGGTGACTGCCTTTGATGCTGCGGTATTCATTTTTTAGCCTTGTGATTCACTTAAGCAGTCTGATTTGTTTTAGATTCTATGCAGGGGACTGCTCTTTTTGCAACACATTCAGGGCTTGATACACATTTAGGCCTTCAACAGAAATGTTGTACGCTAGCGCCACGGTTGTGTTGCCACCCAAAGTTTGCTGCGCTGCCGCATTTTGATGCATTCAATCACACAAGGAAAGAGTGATGCATGTCACCGGAGCTTGTCACTGCGGGCAAATTCGTTATGAAGCAGAGATTGATCTCGCCTCAGTGTCGATTTGCCATTGCACCGACTGCCAGAAAATTACTGGATCCTCATTTCGTGTGAACGTTCCCGCGAAGAAAGAGAATTTCAAGATGTTAGCGGGAGTGCCCAAGACTTATGTGAAAACGGCTGAGAGCGGCGCGAAGCGCCTGCAAGCTTTTTGCGGTCACTGCGGCACCTCGATTTATGCCACCACAGAGGTTGATCAAAAGGTGTTCGGCTTACGAGTGGGGGCCTTAGATCAGCGTCAGCAGCTCGTGCCGCAAAAGCAGATTTGGTGCGACTCAGCGATGCCTTGGTTAGGCGATATCACGACTTTGCCTGGTGTGGCGAAGCAACCAACGTAGTTGTAGCTAGATCAGAAGCAACAAGGAAATCACTATGCGACTTTGGTACCAAAGCTTTTCGCGATTTGATGCTTTTGGTCAATATGGCTCGGCGCTTAAACAGCAGATCAGCCATGCGGCCGATCCGGGCACAGATATCGAGGCGCACGGATTAACGCGTGGTGGTGGTTTTGCCGATCAGTACCGTTACCCTGAATACGTTGATGTTGGCGAGGTCATCGCTAACGGACTCAAGGCGCAAAAAGAGGGTTATGACGGATTTTTATTGGGCAATATTGTCGATCCAGGAATCCGAGAACTACGAGAGTTACTGACGATTCCAGTATTGGGTTTATGCGAATCGACCTTGAGTATCGCCTGCATGATGGGCTCGTCGTACACGCTGGTGACAGTGAATCCAAAATTCACACCACGGGTCATAGAAAATGTTCACCGCTA
>CAMCII010000053.1 GCA_945874505.1 Bordetella parapertussis
GACTGGGTGCTCTTTGCCCACCCCCTATTCCTCGCCGAGGTTGACGCACTGGCTCAGCAAGTCGAACGACTCAAGCATAAAGACCCAATCGGTTACACCAAAAAAAATGCGACCAAGCGACTCGCAGCAATTGCCAAACTCGCGTTTGAAGTCATCCCACAAGATCCGGCGCGCGCCGAATATCGGCAAGGCAACACGTTAGGTGACGAACACAAGCACTGGTTTCGCGCCAAGTTCTTTCAACAGTACCGACTATTCTTTCGCTATCACGCGTCCAGCAAAGTGATCGTTTACGCGTGGGTCAACGACGACGACACCAAGCGCGCCTACGAAAGCAGCGAAGATGCCTACCGTGTCTTTCGCAAGATGCTAGAAAATGGGCATCCTCCGGGCGACTGGGATCAACTGCTTGCCGAGGCACGGAACGAGAGCGATCGGCTTCAAAGTTTCGCGGCGGAGGTCGCGCAAGACCACGCATAGGTCTAACTAACAATTAGGATTAGACCGATTCCATTTATCCGTGCCACCGCCACCAGGCCCGCTGTAGCACCCACCACCCGGAGCAGTCGATGCACCACCGCCCGGCCCGGTAAATGCCCCGCCCCCCCCTGAAGCCACCCCTTGAAACGAGTCCGATCACATAAAATAATAAAATAGAATCAATTTTTTGCACTTATTAAGCAAAAATCTATTCAAAGATGTAATATCTCGTCATGCTTATCCAATTTTCGGTCACCAACTGCCGGTCGATCTTAGGGCGCCAGACGCTCAACATGGCAGCGTCCTCTTACTTTAAAGAGCTCGAAGCTTCAAACACCTTTATGCCTGAGTTTGACGATGGCTTGCCTCGGTTGCTGCGCTCAACAGTTCTTTATGGCCCAAAGGCGTCGGGCAAGAGCGCCTTTATTCAAGCGTTGAGTTTTGTACAAGAACAGGTACTGAATTCACAAAAAGAGAGTCAAGCAGGCGACCCTATTGACGTGACACCCTTCAAATTAACGGCAGACTCGCGCGCTGCAGATAGCGAGTTTGAGGTTACCTTTGTCGAGCAAGGCGTACGCTACGAATATGGCTTTTGCTGCAATCGTGAACGCTACACAGAAGAGTGGCTCATTGCCTACCCCCTTGGCCGGGCACAGAAATGGTTTCACCGCGTCTTTAATACCGAAACCGGCAAAGATGCTTACAAGTTCAGCACTGCCTTCCTGGGTGGCCGACAACGCCAAACTTGGGTTGCGCAAACGCGCCAGAACGCGCTTTTCTTTTCGACGGCAATTCAGCTCAATAACGAACAACTCAAACCTGCTTTTGACTGGTTCAAGTTGCGCTTGCGAGTGCTCGATTCTGAGCGAGGCTGCAGCCCCAGCTATACCTTGAGCCTCTGCCGCAACGACGAAGAGCGCAAACGAGTTGTAGCATTCATGAATTCGGCCGACCTTTCAATTTTAGACATCCAACTTAAAGAAACGGCATTTTCAGCAGACACTTTGCCAAGGGGCCTGCCTGCCGCGATCAAAGACGAGTTGTCAAAAGACGCTGCAGGCAAAAAATTTATCAAACCGAGCTTCTTTCATCGTGATGTCTATACAAAAGAGTCTGTTGAGTTTGACGAAAAAGAAGAGTCTGCCGGCACGCTTGCCCTCTTTGCTTTTGCCGGCCCTTGGCTAGATGTGATCGAAAACGAACGCGTCTTGGTTGTTGACGAGTTAGACAGCAGCCTACACCCGCTACTCGTACATCACCTAGTTAGGCATTTGCATCACGAAGGCACTAAAGCTCAGATCATTTTCACAACGCACGACACGACCTTATTAAGTCAAAAGCTACTGCGACGTGATCAGGTCTGGTTCATGGAAAAGGATGCCAACAGCGCGACACGACTTTATCCACTATCAGATTTCAGTCCGCGCGATAATGAAGCCGTTGAGCGCGGCTACCTCAATGGCCGCTATGTTGGTGTTTCAGTAACCTCACCTTTTGGCGAGGGATAACTGTCAGATCAATTCGATGCCGATACGGTCTAATTGACTAACAATTAAGATTAGGCCGATTCCATTTATCCGTACCGCCACCACCAGGCCCGCTGTAGCACCCACCACCCGGAGCAGTCGAAGCACCTCCACCCGGCCCGGTGTATGCACCGCCGCCTGGGCCGGTGTAGGCGCCGCCTCCGGAGCCGGTGTAAAGACCACCGCCTGGGCCTTTATAGCAAGGCCCGCCTGGACCAGAGTAGCCCGTGCAAGCCAGCGACGCGCTTGAGGCCAAGACTGCAGACACTGCGAAAATAATTTTCAATGCGGTGTTCATACTGGCCCCTTAGGCTGTTCGTGTGGATGACACAGCACCAGTATGCGCGCGTTGGTGGCTCATCAGATGAGACAGATACCGATGCCTTTGCTGTCGATGGATTGATTGGTTATTCAAGCGGCTGAGCCATTGCGTCTTTAATCGACTCACGCATACCGGGAATTTCTAATAGATACAAAGTTTCTTGAATAGCACTCCAATCGTCTTCAGAAAACTCTTCAGCATGAATATTGTCAGGCGTGATTCCAGCTAATAACTCGTCAAGTCGTGTTTTTTTCGACACAATCGGTTCAATGACAATCTTGCCATTAAGCACATTGATATTGACAGCCTGACCTAGCGTTAACTGGGCGAGCTCCATGACTGAACTAGGCAGTCGCAACGCGGCGCTATTACCCCATTTTTTGATGATTTCTTTCATAATTAACTTTTAGCCACTTAACAATTTCTTGGAACTTAGCACGCTTAAATTTAGCTTCAATTCTTTGGCCCACACTGCTCGGGGCGACTGAAACTCAACTGCCCACTGCTCAAGATGCTGCCAGATCAACTTCATCGGCACCCGACCGCGCTGCGCGGCTTCTTGAACCGCTGCGACTAAAAGCGCAAGCGGCGCTTCGTCTAAAAATGTTGCAATGTGAGCAGTCAGACTAACCGGCACAACCCCCGAAACTAAAGCCGTTTGCAGCTCTTTAGGTTGCATCACGGTTTTGTAACTCACACTGGCAGATTGACTGGCGATTTGCAGAGCATGACGCAACTGCTTAGGCTGCCCAGCAATCATGTCTAGGCCTAGCAGGTCAAATAGAACCAGCAACTTTGTGACCTCGAGATCTTTGAGCGTACCGCCCTCAAGTTGATTAACCGTCGCACGCGAAAACCCAGACAACCGACCCAATTGGAGCTGAGTTAACCCAAGTTGTTCTCGACGGTTTTGCACTAACGCACCGATTTCAAATGGATTCATGGCGTCACAAGATTAATGGTTCGTTCTGCATCGTTCATCGCGTGAATGATGTTTTTGACTTGCTAGTTAACATCTAAGTGAGCAGCGTAAACCACTCGTAACATTTGATCTGCAAATTTTGGTACTTTGCTGTTTTTCTCCCAGCCGGCGATCGCTTGGTCTGTGCGACCCAATGTTCGCCCAAGGGAAGCTTGGGACATAAGCATGGCCTGGCGCAAGTAGCGAAATTCGGCACCCGTTAATTTGCTATTTTTACGAATCAAGGCTTTGCAGATGGCTCGAGTTAGGCCAGGCAAATCTTGAATCGTTAAAGCCTCACCGTAACGAGTTTCTACGCGTTCATAGCCGTTCGCCAACCAAATATTGCGAAGACCTCCGTCTGTGTAGTGGTACATACTAATCCCTAATCATTAACGCATTGGCAATGATCATCTCGGCTGCTTTCGCTGAGGTCAGGGCCGCACAGATAGGCTAACCGCTCTATCCAATATTTTTAACCAAACAGTAAGTCCCAGCCACTAAACCAGTTGACGCACCAATCAAGGTTGAAAGTATTTTCCAAGCCTGAGCAGACAGTTCGCGACAAAGGGCCACCTCAAACCGAGCTAGATCATCGCGGGTCGCCAAGGTTTCGACCACGGCATCTAGCTTTGATATCATTTAAGCGAATACAAAAACATCGATAAGCACATCGCAATTGCGCTAGCCGATAACGTTGCAATACCCCCTCCTATCCAAATAAGGTATTTGTTCGAGGTTTTTAGGCTAGAGACATCCGCCCGAAACTCGATAAAGTCTTTTTTGCAGTCATCGATCAAGGTTTTAACGCTCGAAATTTCTGTTGAAATTTTGGCCTCAAGTGTCGCACTGACTTGCAACAAATCTGCTTTAGTCGCATATTGACGATGCTCCTCGTGATAAACCTGTTGCAGCGTCTGGGCGTGTACCTGAGCTTGCTGCCTTGAAACCCCAGCGGCTTCTAGTTCAACCACGTAGGAAAGTGGATTAAAAAGTGCCATATCGGCTTACCCACCGTTTTTTGCAAAGTAATACGTCACACTTACCAGTAACGTTGAAGTGCAGATCAAAGTTGAAAGGATCTTCCAGGTTTGCGCGTTTACGGCTTGGTGGATACGGTTAATGTCGCGGCGAATACCTGAAACATTTCGTTGAATGCTCGAGATTTCACGATGAATATCTGAGATTTCACGATACAGTTTCACTTCAAGCCGAGCAAGATCCTCACGCGTTGCTACGGTTGCCATGACTGCTTCGAGTTTTGTGACGCGCGATTGCATCGTGAGCCCTCTTTGTTGAACAAAGAGAATTCTACGGACATCTTCAACATGGTCAACGCGACTTGAGCAAGAAATTTTTGCGGTTTACAAATTGTTACCAATTTTTAGCCGCATCCTGCCCTCTTTGCACCAAAGGCACCGCAGGGGCAACTGCATTCATATTAGATTTTTGAAGAGGCTGGGCGGTAAGCGCGCAGTCGAGGTTGGCCTCGGGCAGAGAGCGCATCGCCACTGGGCAGCACATCGGGCAGCGCAGCATTTAAAGCGCCCAGCAACTGCAGTGCACGCAGCACCTTCATGACTGTACTTAAGCGCACATCGCGCCCTGCCTCAAGATCCATAATCGTTTTACGATTTAGGCCAGTGCGCTCGGCAAGCATCTCGGTTGTGAGGTTGCGCGCAAGCCGCCTTGCACGTAGTCTGGAACCAAACTCAGCCATATTCTCAGAGTCTGCTAAAAAGTCACCTATAGTGGTCATACTTAACAAGAAAAGCTAGTAATGTCCGTCATAGAGGACTTTATAAATTTTAAAAAACCGGTCGCCCATCCGCCAAAGCCTGAGCCGCTTGCTTTTGCGCAATATTTTCTAGATCGGTCTCGCTTAGCCCAAGCAAACGAGCCGGGTTGGTTCTGACCATTTTTCTGACGTCCGCTTCGGGCACACCCAGCATCAGAAAACTGCCGATGAGCATTCGCATGGTTTCAGAAGCAGGTGGAGCCCATTCAAAGAAATAATCTGTCGTCAAGATCACTTTGTCGGGGCTGATCTCAGACATGATATTGACAAAATCTTTTACTTTGATGCGCTGAAAGGCTGGCAGGCACCCTAGGGCGCAAAACTCGCAGACGGCTCCGAGGGCACACATATCTTTGATTTCTTGAAGATTGGCACCGACTGAATTGCTGTCTGGATGAGAGAAGATGACTTCGTCAATGCCGTAGTCTTTGGCGCCATCGGCGAGCGCAATAGATTCTTTGGGGGATACGTGACCGCTACACACGGTCATCCCATACTGACGCGCTGCATCAAGACATTCGCGACATTCTGCGGTGAGTTTGCCGTGTGAATCTGTCAAGCGTATGCCTTTACCAGGTTTAAGTTTGCTTTCAGCACGATCAATAAAGTGTCTTAAATGATGGCTCATGCCGCCGCGTTCGATATCGTTTTCAGCGCTCCAGGTAGGCATGAATAATATTTTTGCACCTTGCTTGGCAGCAACTTCAATCGCCATCGGGTTCAAACCACCTACGGTGTAATTCAGCGTAATGCTGGGGTAAATTTCGAGGCCGGGTACCAAGTTCTTTAAATGATAGGCTCGCCCGACAGTCGGAAACATATGAGACTTGAGCACCACACCGGTCATGCCCGCATTGCGCGCGATCGACATCTCGTCGACGTCTTCCATCCGAGTCTTACAGTCAAAACTAATTTCTGGATAGCCATGGTGATGCAGATCAAAAGAGCCCTGCAATAAGCGATCGATTTTTGACGGCCCACCAGGAGGAAATGGGTAGGTATGGGATATGGTCATTGGGCTGCCTCTTTTGTGGTTTTCGAATAGTGTATCGAAAATCATGACAGTACAAGCTAGTTGGTCGCTTTTGGACAACGACTTTTACTTTGTATAGCTGTCAAACAAATACTTACCTAAAAAACCAACGAGAGTTAACAGAACGCCGCAATAGACCGTAATCAGCCAAATGAATTTACGTTCAAAAAATTTATGCAGATCATTATGGCTTTGTGAGATCTCTTTTCGCAGATCTGTCTGACCTTGCACGACTTGCACACGCAAATCTGCCATCGCCTGTGTGAGTTGTGCCATCGAATGATCAAGGCGCTCACACAGTTTGGTGTTTTGTTCAACAACGAATTCAAGTTTAAGCACGCTTTTTTCCATCACAAAATCATAGCCAATAATTTTTGTCGTTTACAAATTGTTACTAATTATTAGACCGTTCAAAGAGACTGAAGAAACTGTGTAGCCTTTTGAGCAGCAACCTCGTAGCTGACGCTGTATGCCAAAGTATTAATGGCCTCAAACTGAACCTTTAAGATAGGTGCACGACGTTCAATTTGTTGCACAAAAACGTCTGCATGGCGGGTCAAAAATTGAGATGCTGTTTTTAGCGCATCAGGCTCTTTGTCAATAACAAGACTTAAATCAAAAAGATCTCGAGCCGTTGCAACATTACCGCGATGCCACAGTTTTTTTGCGACGATTTCGGCCGCAGTTTCAACCCTTACTGTGCGACCTAATAATAGCCAGTGCTCGAAGGGGACCTCAGTTAAATTGGGTGATGCCACAAAATCGATCTCACCCTCAGGGCGAATCAATTTGACGAATTCAGTTGATTCTACGTAATCAGTTGAGATCCCTGTCGCAACATCACTAAGTCGTGGAGTAACAAACCCCAAGTATTGAGGATCAGGTACAAAAATATCAACGTCTTTACTCAACCTATGTTGATACCGAAGCATCAGCACAGTGCCTCCACCGAATGTCCAAAAGGGATCTGGCACACCGTGCTTTGCAATATCGTCGACCAAGATGAAAACATGGCGTAACAGTGACTCCCAATCGCCACTTAACAAGTTTTTAGGCTTTGTTACGCTTGAGTTTGGCATCAATTTTCACGCCCACACTGCGCGGGGCGACTGAAACTCAGTTGCCCACTGTTTAAGATGGCGCCAAATCAACTTCATTGGCACTCGGCCGCGCTGCGCGGCTTCTTGAACCGCCGCGACTATGAGCGAAAGCGGCGCTTCGTCTAAAAATGTAGCAATGTGAGCAATCAGACTAACTGGCACAACCCCCGACACTAAAGCCGTTTGCAGTTCTTTAGGTTGCATCACCGTTTTGTAACTCACGCTTGCAGATTGACTGGCCATTTGCAGAGCATGACGCAACTGCTTAGGCTGCCCAGCAGTCATGCCTAGACCTAGCAGGTTAAATAGAACCAGCAACTTTGTGACCCCGATCTCTTTGAGGGTACCGCCCTCAAGTTGATTAACCGTCGCACGCGAAAGCCCAGACAACCGACCCAATTGGAGTTGAGTTAACCCAAGTTGTTCTCGACGGCTTAGCACTAACGCACCGATTTCAAATAGATTCATGAGTGGCTCCGACAGGATCTCTAATGGCTACAGTACTTTATTTCAACGATAAATGTCAAGTATATTCGACATTTTATAATCTGAACTACCCACACTTACCCGCCTCTTACTACCCCGTTAAGTCTACGTGCATAGCATAAACAACCCTTAACATTTGATCTGCAAATTTTGGTACTTTGCTATTTTTCTCCCAGCCCGCGATCGCTTGGTCCGTGCAACCCAATGTCCGCCCAAGCGATGCCTGAGACATGAGCATGGCCTGGCGCAAATAGCGAAATTCGGCACCCGTTAATTTGCTATTTTTACGAATCAAGGCTTTGCAGATGGCTCGAGTTAGGCCAGGAAAATCTTGAATCGTTAAAGCCTCACCATAACGAGTTTCCACGCGTTCATAGCCGTTCGCCAACCAAATATTGCGAAGGCCACCGTCTGTGTAGTGGTACATGCTAATTCCAAATTAGTAATAAACCAAGACTGTATCTAAGCTCGTGCGTGAACAATTGTTCCATCCCACACCAACGTAGCGGCGCGTTTGAGTGGCCGATGCAGCGCATGCTCAATAAGCATCTCGGCACAATCATTAACCACTAACATCAGGTCTTTGAGATTAGGGGCCTCGGCAACTAACCCGGCCAAATCGATACTTATTGCGATATGTACGTTGGCCCCGTGATCGTGCATGACCTGTAACCTGAACGACAGCGGGAAGCCAAGACGGGCGGCTAGTTTCCAGAACGGCAAGCCTACTCGATACATTTTTATCCCTTGATAATGCAACCCAACATCATGACGATTTCTATCAAGAAAAGTGTTGCAATGACATCTTTTTGGTAACCGAATTGTTAGCAATTGCAACTTCTGCACAAACTCAGTTACAGCTCGCGGGAATAACACTACGACGGGATTTCGGTATCTTTGAATCAGGCAAGGCTACCGCCACAATTAATCTACCCCTCAGATTTAATTGTTTTGCAATTGGGATTCGGTCGATTTCATTTATCTGTTCAACCCTCGCTGTGCCAGTCGTAACATCCACCGCTAAGCGCAGTAGATGCCACGTCTCGGGCTCCGTTTAGGTGTTTTTAATCGCCCGTACGACTGCCATGATGATAACCAGCGCAAAGTAGATCGTCCACAGCGAAACCCCATCTTCCGAAGCACTACTAGCACGCTGTCCGCTGGGCACCTTGTCAGCCTTTTTGTGCACTGCTTGCTCTCGATCTGCGTAGGAGTCGGCACGAATATTTTTCAACATTACTTCTAATTGTTCTTTTGTCGGCAGTATCCCAGTGGCGCCGTACTGCCTTAAGATGCAATTCAGAAATCGCTCACGCCGTATGAAAGAGTAATAATGCATGCCGTGGTTTCCAAATTTTTGCGGCAAAGCCTTATCGACCATACCCACGGCGGTATCAATAATTTTCGGGTCGTAGACCCGCGAGTTATTGTTAGCAAAAAATGGCCTGTCCGGAAAACCTTTCAACCTGATAAGGGGTACTTGCGAGTCATAGTCCATGAATCCCATCACTCGCCCCTAACCTGACTGAAGATCACCGCAAACTCAAAATCTTCAATGCAAACCTCGTACAACCTCGGTTTAACATTGTTATCGCTCCAGGCAAGAATTTCAGTTCTTTTAAAGCCGCGATCGCCCGCCTTGCAGTTCAATGCACTCATCATGCTCTCCTATTTAGCCATTTCGACAGACGTCGGGCATGGCAATTTTGGATAACTCCGCCCCTTACTCACTCGCCAATTACTTTAAAGACTGCTTAAAAAATCATTTACTTCGCCAAACCATTTGTCATCCAATTGTTCGGCGCTCAGCTGCTCAAGATCTTGTTCAAGTTCGGTCGCGTCTTCTTCTGTGACGGTGATGTTGCTTGCACCGACAAAGACAGTTAAGACACTATCGATTTTCCAGATCTGAACTTTTTCACCAACAAACACTACTTCTGCGGGCACAGCAGTGCCCCCCACGATTGCGCGTGCCATAGGTATACCCCTGTAGTTGTCAAAGAACGTATTGGGCTAGAAATGCAAAAAGCCCCATCAAGAGGGGCTCTGAGTGGTTTAGTTATCTGAGTACAAGTCAGATCACATCCGCTGTAAGCGTAAGCACCTTTGCCTAGTAGGCTGGTTGCTGTGGGCTTTCGCCCCCTCTTAATGTAGGTGTGATTTTAGCGGTAGATCGAAATAAAGTACAGCAATAAATTCACTCAATCAAAAAAGGCCTATTTGATCGCTTCACTATTAAGTGCTCATGCCAATCGCCGTTTCGGGCCGAAGGAAATACAACACAGCCTAAGCCGTGTACCGCTTTAAAAACTCACCAAACAAAACCTCAAGCTGAGGCAGTACAGTATTCAATCGATGATCTGAATCCAAGATATGTAAGGCCGCCTTGTGCCTTTGCGCGAACTTAATCGAATGCTCAACCGGCACGACGTCGTCACCCCAACCATGAACGATTTCGATAGCCTCAGCACTTGGCTTAGGCTCGTAGACGGCATAGGCAGACGCCACCTGCACATCAGCCAGATAAAAAGCAGGCGCCAGTAAAAATAAGCCTTTTACGGGATGACCTTTGGCGCTCAAGGCCACAGAGGCAACAGTCGAGACATAGCCGCCCATGCTTGAGCCGACTAAGATCAACTGATCGTGCGCTGGTAGGTCGTACGAAAAGAGCTTTTGCACGCGTAGTTCTGGATCATCCATGCCGCTGTAGTCGACACTCAGAACTTGCGCCCCAGCGTGGCTACCAACTTTAGCTAAGCGCTGAATTTTTGCACCGTTTGGGCCCGACTCTTTGCCGTGTGAAAAAACGATTAGCGTGTTTTTGGTCATATTGAAGATCCTTTAAAAGTATCGCTCTGCTAAGTGACTTGCCTGCTTGCTCGAAACCGAATGGCTTACTGACTTATCGACTTATCGACTTATCGACGTATCGACTCACCGAATCACCGAATCACCGACTCACCGACTCACCGGCTTACCGGCTTAACCGAACTCTAAGAACAGACCGGCTAGCCCAAAATCACAAAAACCATCAGTAACCGTCAACGATCAACCCTCAAAAAAAACCATATCTGCCGCCCTGGCGATGGTAAGTGTGCCGGTGCGCTTTGGATAGCCGCAACCCGTATCAATAAATACATGCGAACCGATCTGCTCGTGGATTTTGACCGGCGTGTGGCCACAAAATGACGTTGACAAGCCTCGGTGCAAATCTTTTTTCATAGGATTGTGACTCAACATACGACCCCACAACAATTGCTCGCGCACATGGGTTGAGTAACTGGGTCGATCAAGTGCCAAATCGTCACCAAAAAATTCAGCATGAAATACATTGAACCGGCTAGCGCCCTCACCTACCGAGATGACCAACGGTAACTTAGCGAGCACTGCTGCGTAGTGAGCTAAGGAAGTAGGGTCGAGTTGTAACCCCCATTCTCCGCCATTTTGCACCCAGAGCTCCATCTCTTCTGCTGGGTCTTTTGAGGCGTTGATCAACATATCTTCGTGGTTGCCCAACACAGAGAAAAACCAAGGCTCGTTGAGTAACTCAAGGCATTTCGCCGAGGCAGGGCCGCGGTCAATCAGATCGCCTACTGAAAACAGGCGATCAACCGTTGCATCAAACTTAATCGCTGACAACAAATCAGTGAGACGCTCGTAATCACCATGCACGTCACCCACGACGTAATCATGACCTTGGGTGTTGCTTGCAAAGTGTTGTCGCATTACCTTAAACCTTTTATTTCAAAAGCAAAGTATGCCTGCTACTGCCGACAAAATTTATCCGCTAACTATGCCAGACTACTGCATCGTCCACTTTTGAACCCAACATGAATACAAATGCGAATCAACCCGCGGTACCCGCAGCATTGCTCCAAGCCCTCAAGCAATCGCGCCGATTGGTGATCTTTACGGGCGCCGGCATGTCAGCAGAGTCTGGCATCCCGACCTTTCGCGATCCACTTTATGGGCTCTGGGAGAAATTTAATCCGCACGACCTTGCCTCTGAAGAGGGGTGGGAAGAAGACCGCGAGCGGGTGTGGGCCTGGTACGAGTGGCGTCGTAGCGTGGCACTGAACGTGCAACCTCACGCAGGCCACTTTGCCTTAGCTCAGTTGCCGCAGACACTCAAAGCGTTAACTGGGCACGAGGTTACGGTGGATATCGTGACTCAAAACGTCGACAATTTGCACGAACGCGCTGGTAGCGTCAACGTGCAACACCTGCACGGCAGCTTGTTTGCACCCCGTTGCGATCGCTGCGGGCAACCAGGCGTCTTCGAAGGACAAACGCAAGCGGCGGCGCTACCTACCCTTGCGCCGCCGAAATGTCAGCACTGCAGTGGCGTGTTGCGCCCCGGAGTCGTCTGGTTTGGCGAAGCCTTACCTCAAGATATTTGGCAACGCGCTGAAGAGATGATGCTAGCGGCCGACACGGTACTGGTAGTTGGTACTTCAGGGCTTGTATACCCGGCGGCGAGTCTACCTCTCAGGGCAATCGAGAAAAAGACTTGGGTAGCAGAAATCAATCCAAATGAAACGACGTTAAGTGCGCAAGTGAGTTTGCACTGGAAGATCTCTGCGGCTGAGGGGTTAGCGGCTTTGTTATGACGGCCACTCAGCCGGTCGTCAGGCACTCATTTTTTAAATATCAAGAGTACTGTCCAAACTAACCTACGGGGTCAGCGCACCCCAGCTAAGCGTTGACTAAAGGGCACCATAGGAGATGTCGCCATCCTGCGTCGTTCGAACGACAATGTGACTGCCACGGCTAAAGGACTAGTCTCGGTCGGTATTCCTGCTATGACGGCTCAGCCTGGCTTGCTCGAAACACCCGAGGCTATCCTAGCAATTGCCTGCTTACGCAGATTGAATGATGCAAGCGATACTCTAGCTAGTGCAGAGATTATTTCTCTATCGGATTGTGATGATCCTGAAATATGGGTCAGTGACCGTCTTAGTTACCTCAATGCTGGGTACCTGTCGCAAGACTGGCGTGAAACTGGTGATCAAGCCCATAGAACTTTGTCTAGCTTAGCAACACTGAGACAATATCTTTTACTGATGACTCCAGCTGAAGCCCTAGCAACAGCGATTGCAGACTGTCATTTGCCTAGTATTGTCTTAGGCTGGAGTCAGTCAGCAGATCGCGGCCGTGTACGGCTAGCGAATCTTGAGGCACTCGTTGCCATGGCTCGGCAATACGAGACGGTATGCGACGGCACAAAGCAAGCCGCATCAGTCTCGGGGTTGCTACTATGGCTAAACCAGCAGGCCAAAGATAAAAACGATGGGTTAGCTCTGCCTGCCATTGACGCCGTTCAGGTGTTAACTCACCACGCGGCCAAAGGGCTAGAGTGGCCCATTGTAATCCTCATGGACACTCACGGCGAAGTTAAAGATGGCTTATGGAACACGTTACGTGCCGCCTCTCGAGAACCGATTAGCGCTGCCGATCCACTACGCAAGCGAACACTACGCTTTTGGCCGTGGCCATTTGGTAAG
>CAMCII010000054.1 GCA_945874505.1 Bordetella parapertussis
CCGAAAAAGGGGCTCAGCCATGACGCAAACTACCAAGCCTCTGCTGATCGAGCTCTTTACTGAAGAGCTCCCACCAAAAGCTTTGCCCAGACTTGGCCAGGCGTTTGCGCAGGGTATCCACGACGCCTTGCTCGCCCAAGGTCTGGTGATGAGCAACAGCACCACGACTTCATTCGCTTCACCGCGCCGCCTGGCGGTTCGCTTGTCACAGGTCCTGGCGCTCGCACCCGAGCAAAGTTTCGTTGAAAAGCTGATGCCAGTGAAAGTGGGGCTTGACGCTCAGGGCCTGGCAACACCGGCTCTACAAAAAAAACTTGCTGCCAAGGGTTGGGCAGACATGCCCATCAGCGCACTCGAACGAGAATCAGACGGTAAACAAGAGTATCTGGTGGCGCGAGGTACTGCACCAGGTGCTGCCTTAACCGAGGTGCTTCAAGCTGCGATCGAGACATCAATCGCAGCCTTGCCGATACCGAAGGTCATGAAGTATCAATTGGCCGATGGCGTCACCTCGGTAAAATTCGTGCGCCCCGCTCATGCCTTGATCGCGCTGTTTGACACGCAGATCATCCCAGCGACCGTGCTTGGCTTGCAAGCTGGGCGCCTCACCTTCGGTCATCGCTTTTTACATCCCGCAGCGATCAGCATCGACAGCGCTGACAGCTACGAGCAACAACTGGCGCAAACTGGTCAGGTGATTGCCTCATTCACAGAGCGCCGCACAAAAATCGCGGCGTTGCTCGCAACCGAAGCACAAAAGCTGAACGCGACACTTGGGCAAGACCCCGCGGTGCAGGCTCTGCTAGATGAAGTGACTGCCTTAGTTGAGGCTCCAGTCGTCTATGTAGGCGCCTTTGAAGAGCGGTTTTTGCAAGTCCCTCAAGAATGCCTGATTTTGACCATGCGTCTGAATCAAAAGTACTTTCCGTTATTCAATCCAACGTCAGGCGTACTCACCAATCAATTTCTGATTGTCAGTAATATGCCCACCGACAACCCTGTGGCGATCATTCAAGGCAACGAACGGGTGGTGCGCCCGCGTTTGGCGGATGCTCAATTCTTTTTCGACACCGACCGCAAAACGCATCTTCATCAGCGGGTGCCGCAGCTTGCTTCGATTGTGTATCACAACAAGCTCGGTACGCAGTTGCAGCGCGTGTTACGCGTACAAACGATCGCAGCCTGGTTAGCCAACGCCTTGCAGGCAGACAGCGCACAAGCCATGCGTGCGGCGATGCTTGCCAAGGCCGATCTCAACACCAACATGGTTGGCGAGTTTCCTGAGCTGCAGGGCATTATGGGCTCGTATTACGCCCGGGCCGATCATGAACCTGACGCCGTTGTTCAAGCGCTTGCTGAACAGTACAAAATTCGCCTTGAACAGCCTGTGACCGCAGCAAACATGACCTCTGCAATTCTGTTTATGGCAGAGCGCGCTGAAACACTAGTCGGCATCTGGGGGATCGGCTTAGCCCCGACAGGTGAGCGCGATCCTTTTGGCCTACGCCGCGCTGCCTTAGGTCTGATTAGTGCGTTTGAGCAACTGACCGCAGGTGGTTTTTTACCGATCCAGCAAAACGGGCCCTTAACACTTGAAGGCCTGCTACAAGCTGCCGCAGACACCTTTGAACCCTCAGCGCTCGCCCAGACAACAGTGGCAGACGTCCAAGCCTTCATCATTGAGCGACTGCGCAATCAGTTAATCACGCAGCTTGATCGCAACGCCGTCGAGGCCGTGCTGGCGATCGCGCCGCCTCTGCATCAAATACTGGCACGTGTGCAAGCTGCCGCCAAGTTTGCGCAAGGCCCAGACGCCGCAAGTTTGGCTGCCGCAAACAAGCGTATTGGTAATCTGTTGAAAAAATCTGAAGCGGGTCTTCAGCCTCTGAGCCAGGCACTGCTTACTGAACCCGCAGAGCAAGCACTAGCAAAAACAATTGCCCAGCTGCAGCCACTTGCACAACAACACCTCGACGCGGGCGACTACCAAGGCGCGATGGCGACACTCGCTCAAGCGCGCGCGCCAGTTGATGCGTTTTTTAACGACATCATGGTCATGGCTGATGATCTTGCCGTGCGCAACAACCGGCTGGCGCTACTGGCTCAGCTGCACGGCTTGATGAATCAAGTGGCCGACATTTCAAGGCTGGCGGCATGAAACTGATTATTCTGGACCGCGACGGTGTGATCAATCACGATAGCCCTGACTACATCAAGCATCCAGATGAATGGATTGCGTTACCCGGCAGTTTGCAGGCTATCGCCAGACTGCATCAAGCGGGCTACACCATCGCGGTCGCCTCAAACCAATCTGGTTTGGCACGCGGTTTGTTCGATATCACAGCACTCAATGCGATTCATCAGAAGCTGCGCAAAGAGTTGGGGCAACTCGCTGGTGCGATTGATGCTTTTTTTGTGTGCCCTCACGGCCCCGATGAACAGTGCGTGTGCCGCAAACCTTTACCAGGGCTCTTTAACGATATTGCGAAGCGCTACGATACCGAGCTTTTGGGCGTGCCGGCGATAGGCGACTCACTACGCGATCTGCAAGCGAGCGCCGCCGTAGGCTGTACCCCGTGGCTGGTGCAAACGGGCAATGGTCCTAAGACGCTCAAGCAAGGCCATCTACCCGAAGGCACAAGGCACGCCATTAATTTGGCCAATGCCGTCGACCAAATTCTGGCTCAGGCGGCCTGACATCATGCTGATTCTGCGTGCCACACTCTACGCATTATTTTTGCTAGTGACCGTGATCCCCTATGCGTTCGCCTGTTTACTCTGGTCTCCCCTGCCCCTGCACTGGCGCTACAAATTAACGATGGGTTGGCCGCAGCTTGCAGCTTGGGGGGCTAAAGTGCTTTGCGGTATTCGCTGGCAAGTTCAGGGCACCGAAAACCTTCCTGACGGCCCCGCGATTGTGCTCTCGAAGCATCAGTCTGCCTGGGAGACGCTCTTTTTGCCCTCTCACCTGCCTCGGCAAATCTGTTTTGTTTACAAACGAGAACTACACCGCGTGCCATTTTTCGGCTGGGGGATCGCCCTGCTAGGAATGATTCCAATCGATCGCTCTAAGGGTCGTGACGCCTTCGAGCAGGTCGTCAAAATTGGACAACAGCGCTTAGACGAGGGTCGCTGGCCGCTTTTGTTTCCGGAGGGTACGCGCATTGCACCCGGCAAAATGGGACGCTTCAAAATGGGCGGGGCCTTACTCGCCACGCGCACTGGCGCCCCTGTCATTCCGATTGCTCACAATGCAGGCGAACTCTGGCCACGCAATGCCTTTATTAAAAAACCTGGGCTTGTCACCGTCTCAATTGGCCCAGCCATCCCTTCGGTTGGTCTGACTCCCGAAGAGTTAAACGCAAAAGTGTTTGCCTGGATCGAAGCAGAAATGCATCGACTCAACCCAGAGCGTTACCCCTCACCATGAGCCAACTCGAGCTGTTGCTTTCAGACACGAGCACCCCGACACCGGGCTGGCTGGTTGCGCCTGAAACCATTCCGCTCGGCGGTAAGTGGCGAGTCGTGCGACACGGCGATCAAGCCGTTGGCTTCGTCTTGCTACGTTCGCGACGCCGCAGCATTGGCTTTGCCATCATTGAAGAAGGCCTGCGCATCACAGCCCCGAACTGGGTCACCTTGGGTCAGATTGACGAGGCCGTGGTTGAAAAAATGCCTTGGATTTTGTCCAAGCTGCAAGATTGGCAGGCACGCAAGGCGCAGCTCGCGATGGCGCATACACGCTGGAAATCTGGTGGCCAACTACCTTACATGGGCCGTCAAATCACCTTGCAGATTGGGGTGCCTGGCCCTCATGTGCCGCATGGCCGTGCCCATTTCGAGGGCAATCACGACGCACCTGAGGCCGGTCAAACGCTGTGGCTGCCGCTGCCGAACGACGCCGATACGCATCGAATGCGCGAGATGACCCAAGCCTGGCTGCAAGGCCGGGCAGCGGCGTGGTTCGATCAGCGGATTCGCTATTTTTTAGAAAAAACCGGGCTCACCATTCGACGCTGGCGCTTATCCTCAGCAGCAACCCGTTGGGGGTCGTGCACCAGCGACGGCAACATCATGTTGAATTGGCGTTTAATTCATTTCTCGCCAATGGTGATTGACTACGTGATCGCACATGAGCTTGCGCATTTACGCGAAATGAACCACAGTCAGGATTTTTGGACAGAAGTTCAACAGCTCTATCCCGATTACCAGACTGCCAAACAAATGCTACAAAAACATACGCCGGAAGGCGTGCCTGAGATTTAAATTTAAATTTCTAGGTGCCTTTAGACTTGCAGCTAAAGCTGGACTTAGACTTTAATTGTTTTCATTTTTTGATTTTTTGATTTTTTGATTTTTCAGGATTGATCATGCGAATTCTTCATACGATGGTACGTGTCGGCAACCTTGAGCGCTCAATCGAGTTTTATACCAAGGTACTAGGTATGCGATTGTTACGTAATACCGAATATCCCACGGGGCGTTTTACCAACGCCTTTGTCGGCTATCAAGACGAGCGCGATGGACCGGTACTTGAACTCACCTACAACTGGGATACCAGCGCCTACGACTTGGGTACAGGCTACGGTCACATCGCGCTTGAAGTCGACAACGCCTATGAGGTGTGTGACAAAGTGCGCGAACTCGGCGGCAAAGTCACGCGCGAAGCGGGCCCAATGAAACACGGTACAACAGTGATCGCGTTTGTTGAAGATCCGGATGGCTACAAGATCGAGTTTGTACAAAAAAAGACAGCCTAAGCATTCGTCGTGAAAATCGTTATCGCCCCCGACTCGTTTAAAGAAAGCCTCTCGGCGCCTGAAGTGGCCGCAGCGCTGGCCAGAGGCGTCAAGCGCGCCGCGCCTGAGGCGCACATCATCTGCGTGCCCATGGCCGATGGCGGCGAAGGGACCGTTCAGGCGGTGCTCGGCGCAACGCAAAGTGAACCCCGAAGTCATCGGGTGCAAAACGCGTTAGGGCAAGCCATCCAAGCTCAGTGGGCCTTGCTACCCGATCAGACTGCAGTGATTGAAATGGCTTGCGCTGCAGGGCTTGAGCACATTGCACCGTCACAACGCGACGCCTTGCGGGCAACCACCTTTGGCGTTGGCGAACTCATCAAGCACGCACTTGATGCCGGCGCACACCATATTGTTTTAGGCTTAGGTGGCTCGGCAACCAACGACGGCGGCGCCGGTATGCTGAGCGCTTTGGGTTTGCGTTTGCTTGATGCGCAGGGCACACCCTTGGCCCCCGGAGGTGCCGCGTTAGCCACACTTCAATTCATCGACGCCAGCAACTTTGATTCGCGTTTAGAACAAACAAAAATCACCATCGCCTCAGACGTCAATAATCCTCTCTGTGGCCCGTTAGGGGCCTCAGCAATTTTTGGTCCGCAAAAAGGAGCCTCCCCAGAGCAGGTTCAAATACTGGATGCCGCCTTAAGCCATTTTGCGGATGTCTGTGCACAGCAACTCGGACACGACCGGCGCGACGCTGCGGGCTCTGGCGCAGCAGGAGGCGTGGGCTTTGCAGCGCACGCCTGGATGTACAGCACCTTTCGTCCAGGCGCGACAGTCATTGCAGAAATCGGCGGACTTGAACATGCCGTGCAAGGCGCCTCGTTTGTCATCACGGGCGAAGGCAGAATGGACGCTCAAACCTTACTTGGCAAAACGCCAATGGGGGTGGCACAGATTGCACAACGCGCGGGTGTACCTACCATCGCCATTGCCGGGTCTCTTGGACCCGGCTATCAAGGTTTGTATCGCGTTGGCATCCAAGCCGCCTTTAGCCTGGTCTCTGGCCCAATGAGCTTGGCTCAGGCCTGCGAAAACGTTGGCAGCCTGCTTGAAGACCGTGCTGAAGACGTCGTCAGGTTATGGCTGGCTGCAGCGAAACACTAGCCTGGCTTACGCCCGCACTGCAGCAGCATATAACGCATCTGCCATGGCGATGAACTTAGGCACAGATACTTGTTCTGCACGCCAGGTCGGTTCAATTTGCAAAGCCTCCCAAGGGATCAGGGCTGTCCAGGCACCCAACACACCTCGCAGCATCTTACGACGCTGTGAAAAGGCGCGCAGCACCACCGCTGCAAACAAAGACTCATCAAGCGCGCGTACACGTGTATGAGTCAGAGGCACCATACGCACGATTGACGAGGTCACCCGTGGTGCAGGGTCAAAGGCCTCGGGCGCCACATCAAAGATTTTTTCAATGGCATAGCGGTACTGCAACATCACCGATAGGCGACTGTAATCGCCCGAGCCGGGCGCGGCAACCATGCGATCCACCACCTCTCGCTGAAGCATAAAGTGCTGATCGATAATCTGATCAGCGTACTCGACCAAGGTAAAAAGCAATGGGCTTGAAATGTTGTAGGGTAAGTTTCCTACAATGCGTAAGTGGTCACCAAATTGAGAGAAATCAACGTGCAGTACATCGGCCTGCACAATAGGCAACCGTGTTTCAGAAAACCGCCGACGCAACCTTGAGGCCAAATCGCGATCAAGCTCGATGACAGTTAGCGAACTGAGCTTATCAAGAAGTGGCGCTGTCAACGCGCCTAAGCCGGGCCCGATTTCGATCATACGATCTTCACGAACTGGGCCAATCGCCCGCACGATCGCCTCAATCACACTCAGATCAACTAAGAAATTCTGACCAAACCGCTTTCGCGCCTGATGCGCTTGCACGTGTTAGTCCTTAGCCTGTCGTTGACTTTTTTCTAAACGATTGTCGATATACGACTGATTGCGTAAATTCTGTAGCCACGACTCAAAGGATGCTTCTGAGCGCTGAACGAAGAGACGTTGACGCACCTGATTGCGTTGAAACTGCTCTGCCATATCTTGAGTGCGTCGCTCGTCAACCACAATTAAATGCCAGCCGAAAGACGTTTGCACTGGCTCACTCACTTCGCCAATCTTCAGTTTCTTCATGGCTTGTTCAAACGGTGGCACTGTCTCACCTGGATTGAGCCATCCCAGGCCGCCACCTTGGGGGGCTGACGAATCATTTGAAAATCGCTTAGCCAAATCTGAAAAAGACTCTTGGCCATTTACTATCCGCTCTCGCACTTGATCCAATTTTTGTTTAGCGACGTCTGAAGGCACAGCTGCAGTGGTCTTGATCAAAATATGGCGGGCGCGCGTTTGCTCAACCATCATCGGCCCTTGCACCGCTGGCACCCCAGCGCCGGGTTTAGGTGGCTCTGGTCGTGCAACCGGCTCGGGCGGCGGAGCACCACCGGCACGACCGAGCACTTTAAGGATATGAAAGCCATTACCACTTTGTATGATGTTACTAATCTGACCATTGCCAACACCGGCTACCGCCTTCAAAAACAAATCAGGCCAGTCTTTCACCAAGCGTCCGCCCATGTCGCCACCACGGCTTGCCTCGGGGCCATCAGAGCTTGCCTTGGCAACCGACTCAAAACTTTCGCCTTTACGTAAACGGGCCAAAAGTGCCTGCGCTTTAGCGCGTAAGACTTTTACCTCATCCTCACTTGAGTCTTCTGGCACACGCACTAAAATTTGGGCAATGCCCATAACCTCAGGCTGTATGGGCGCTGCTTTAGGTTTGGGCGGCGGTGGCGGTGGCGGTGCCACCACTTTTGCAGGAGCAGTCGACAGCAAGCCGCCCGACTGTCGGGCTTTTTGCTCGCGCAAAAACGCATCAACTTCTGCGTCTGTGATAAGGATGGTGCTGTCCACGACGCGTTGACGCAATCGATCGACCAACACTTCGCGCCTGATCATCCCGCTGTAGTCAGCCCACGGCACCCCGGCACCTTCAATTTGCGAACGTAATTGAGCAGCGGTCATGTTGTTTCGCTGAGCGATTGAGTCGAGTGCAGATTTTAAAACTTGGTCAGTTACCTCAATATTGAGCCGCTTCGCTTCTTGCACTTGCAAGCGCTCGATAATCAGTCTTTGTAACAACTGAGCTTGAAGGGTTTCGTCGGGCGGAAGCTGAGCGCGCTGGCGCGTGAGGTCTGCCTTGATTTGCTGAACACGAAGATCAAGCTCTCTGCGCGTAATGACATCTTTGTTCACCACTGCAACAATGGTATCGGCCTCTTGGCTAGAGCTTGCAGAAGTTGCCCGCTGCGGCGCACTGGCATTCGGGCGAGTGCTGCCCAAATTATTGATTTGCGTTTGAGCCGCAAGGGGCGTCACAACGACACACCCGAACAGCGCGCAAAGCAAAGCCTGAGGAAAGCATCTTACGCCAAACATTATTCGTACCTTTCAAATTTACTGACATTGGGCACCGCTGGGGTGACCGCCTCATAACCGGGGATCGCTCTGCCAATGATTCCCATTGGATTTTGACCAAGAGTACCAATGCCTCCGAGCTCTAGCTGAAAAAACGCGGCTGTATTGGTTTGATCGGCACTGATGACATAACGCTGAAACACGAAACGACCAGACCAACAGCAGTCGCCTTTGTATTCGACGCCTAGCACACCCTGTGTCACTTTAGGCATCGAAACCATGACTGTTGGGTCGATAATGCTCTGAGCGTTAACACGATTAAACGAATAGTCGACACGACCAACCGAGTACCATTTTTTTGCCAACGGCCATTGAAACGAACCGCTGATCTGATTTTGGCCTTGAGGCTGGTAAAGCGCCAGAGACGGCGGGTTGATCTGATATCTGTATGACAAAGACATCATCGCCAAGCGTTGCGGGCGCCAGCGTGCCACAACCTGCGCACGATCCCATTGACTCAGGTAAGGGTCGTACTGAAAGGTCGCAGACGTATTGATTTTATCGGTCAGTGCAGCACTCGTGCCGAT
Source organism: Bordetella parapertussis (assembly GCA_945874505.1). Classification (GTDB taxonomy): domain Bacteria; phylum Pseudomonadota; class Gammaproteobacteria; order Burkholderiales; family Burkholderiaceae_B; genus Zwartia; species Zwartia parapertussis_J. Next base: position 8,813 of record CAMCII010000054.1, read on the forward strand.
TAAAAATTCAGATTTTGTATTGGTACGAGGAACCTCGAAGGGCAAGGTCACCATCTGATCTTCAAAGTAGTAGCGCTGGGCCACGCCAAAACTGAAACGCTCGAACCCGGTCTCTTGATCCATCCAACGGGTCGTCAAGGCAAGCGTGGTCTGATTAGCGTTAGCGATACGATCCCAACCACCAGCATAAATATTCTCTTGAAACGCCTGCGAGAAATTGAAGTCGGCCAGAGTGGTGTCATACACCGGAAACTGCGACTGATTTTGATAAGGCACCTTCAAGTAGTAGGCCCGTGGCTCAAGCGTCTGAACCGCAGGTTTACCAAAGAAAGTCGTGTCTCGATCGAAGGTCATCCCAGAGTCGAGCGACAAAATGGGCAAGACTCGCGAGTTTGCCTCTTGCCCGTACCCGTACCATTTTTCGAGACCGTACCAGTCGGTTTGATACTGGGTCGCACTGACGGCGATTTTGGGTGTGACGTACCAGCCGGGTTTGACGATCGGATAAGAGATCGACGTGTAAGACGAGGCACGCGAGCCGTCTGGCTTGTAACGTAGGCTACCAGCAGGGCCAAACGGAAACCGCTGATCCAGCGGCATCTCAAAACGGGTGATGGTATTTTGAGACTGAATATCAAAACCACCCAGGTCAAACCGCGCACCATTCATCGTGAGTTCGGGTACCTTGTTATAAATCGGTGCGACACCAGTGCCCTTCGGGCGCAAGGTTTGATAGGTTTGTACCTGCACACTGGTTTGCCAAAACTCATTGGCCCAGCCAGCACCTGCCTGACGCGGCAAATAGGTGGTGGTCGACTGGTTGATTGCCATCGTTGCAAAATCGTTGAAATAATTATCGTCAGAGACGCCACTGACGTTGTAGCCCGTAAAAAATCCGGCGCCTAAACTCTGCATATGATTAGCGGTGTACAGCCAGCGATCAGTGCCGGTTTGCAGATCGTGGTTCAGGTAAGTGCCTGCCGCCATACCAGCGTACTTTTCACCCATGTAGCGAAATTCATCGCCGAGTTGCAAGCCACGTTTTGACATCGCGCGCAATTGCGCAGTCATGTCCATATTGGGCGCAATGTTGAAGTAGTAGGGCTGCGTGTAGTCAATGCCGGTATTGCTAGTCGTGCCAAAGGTTGGCAGCAACAATCCAGATTTGCGCTCTTTTTTGATCGGAAACGTCAAGTAAGGCGAGGCGAGGATCGGGAAGTTTTTAAAGTACAACACTCCGTTTTTGGCCACGCCTTCGTTGGCTGTAAAGTCGAGGTCAAGTTTTTCGGTTTCGATATACCAGGAGGGCTGAGGACATGGGCAGCCACTATAGGTCACGTCCGTGAGGCTCATCTGATTCTTGTTATACACATCAGCCCAAGAGCCCACACCAGCGCCGCCGTTATCAATCCAAAAGTTTGGCTGATCTACCGTGGCCGTGCCGTCGTCTGATTTGTACAAAATACCGGTACCGCCAATCACGTTGCCATCACGGATCAGGCGCGCATTGATTTGAGCGTCCATCACGCCCGTGCCCTTGTTGTAATCAATAATGCTGGCTTTCAAGACAGCGTCTTGGCGCCGCACCGCGGCCTGCCCTTGCATATTCAGGTTGTTTTTGCCATCGCCCTGCATTTGGGCCGCCTCAATGAAAATCGGCATGGTCTTGTCGGACGGCGCACTACGTTCAAGGCGAGGCGAGACCCGCAAACCCGGCACTACCACGCCGTCAGAGTTCGGCCCCCCACGGGTGTTTGGCGAAGCAGTGCCCGGCGTCTGCGCAGTGGCGACACTCAAACACGACAGAAACAAAAGCAAACTAAGAATACGCACGTTCGAAAAAATCACCTGAATCGCAACAGCATGAGGCAAGCGTGCCCGAGCGCCATTTTAAGTAAAAGGCGCCGACAGCCAGTATTATAGAGAAGAGGAGCGTATTTGCCTCAGATTTGCCCAAGGTTTAGTGCCAATCTCCGCTATCTTTTAACCAACGACTCATTCATGACCCTGCCAACACCCCTCTCAGATCCAAGAATGTCTTTATTGCTCAATTGGTTAGCGACTCTTGACCCGAATATTGGCCTACAAATAGACTCCCTCGCTCCTGCCTCAAGTGATGCAAGTTTCAGACGTTATTTCAGAATTCAGGCAGGTTTGGGTACGTTGGTCGTCATGGATGCCCCTCCTCCCCACGAAAACTGCCGCCCCTTCATCGATATCGCAGCCCGGTTGGCCGACGTCAAGCTCAACGTACCCGAGATCCGCGCGCAGGATCTCGAACAGGGATTTTTACTGCTGTCTGATTTGGGACCCACAACCTATTACGCCAAAATTCAGCAAGGCCTGACCGAGGCTGAGCTACAACCCCTTTACCGCGACGCACTGATAGCGTTAGTACAGCTTCAAACGGCCAGCCATACGGGGCTGCCGGCTTATAACGCCAAACGTCTGAAAGACGAACTTGGACTGTTTATCGAGTGGTATCTGACCGTGCATTGCAAGACTCAGCTTGAACCGGCCGTGCTCGCACAATTGGATCAAGTGTTTGACCGACTGGTGGCACACAACGCCGCGCAGCCTATTGTCTTGGTCCACCGTGATTTTCACTCGCCTAACTTGATGCTCAGTGAAGGTGGCCAACATGGCGTCAATCCCGGAGTCCTTGATTTTCAGGACGCGGTTGCAGGGCCGATCACTTATGACCTAGCCTCGTTGGTTGTCGACGCTCGCACCACTTGGGAAGAACCTCAGCAAATTGACTGGGCAATCCGTTACTGGGAGCTTGCCCGCAAACAAGGCTTGCCAGTACCAACTGATTTTGCAGATTTTCATCGAGATTATGAATGGATGGGGCTGCAGCGTAACCTGCGTATCTTGGGCGTCTTCGCCCGGCTCAATCACCGCGACGGAAAAGCCGCCTATTTGGCACACATTCCTCGCGTGAACCAATATGTGCGCCAAGTTGCAGCGCGGTACCTCGCGTTCAAGCCTTTGCTACGCGTGCTCGATCAGATAGATCAGGTACAAACCAAAGTCGGGTACACCTTCTAATGCGCGCGATGATTTTGGCCGCAGGCCGCGGCGAACGCATGCGGCCACTGACCGATCACATGCCTAAACCATTAATTCCGGTAGCCGGCAAACCTTTGATCCAGTGGCATCTTGAAAAACTCGCACGCGCGGGTATTTCTGAGGTCGTCATCAACCATGCCTGGCTAGGCGGCCTGATCGAGCAGGCACTCGGTTCGGGTCAACAATTCGGGCTGAACATTCGCTACTCACCCGAGTCTCTCGCCCTTGAAACCGCAGGTGGAATCGCCACAGCGTTACCCCTGCTAGGTGCGGAGCCTTTTTTAGTGCTAAATGGTGACATCTGGTGCGACTGGGATCCTGTTCAGGCAAAACACTTCGCTTATGAGCTAACATTACGCTCATGCTTGGCATGGCTTTTGATGGTACCAAACCCTGTGCAACATCCTGCGGGCGATTTTTTGCTTGAGAGTGACGGGCTCTTGCACGATGAGGTAGCATGTACCACCAATGGCGTACGGCACACTTTTGCAGGCATCGGAGTCTACCAGCCCGAGCTGTTTGTGCACACCCCTGCGCACCGACCAGCAAAATTGGCTCCGCTTTTGCGGCAAGCCATGAGAAGCAACCAGGTGTGCGGAACTTTGCATCCGTCAGAATGGATTGATGTTGGTACCCCAGACCGTCTCGCTGCACTCGAAGGTAAACTAGCATCAATCCACTACGAAAACTAGCGCTGTTTGAAGGAAAGTAGATGATTCGCATCCAACCGAAGCGGGCAATATTTAAACCCGCCCCCTATGACACGCGCCGGCGCGCGCGTCGGCTGCCAAGTTGGCTCATTTTATTGCTACTTGGGGTGCTCACTGGGGGAATTGGCATGCTGATTTTACAAACTAGCTATGGTCCCAAACATCTCACAAGTGCTGACGCGCAAAAGCTCACTGCAGAACTGAACAACGCAACGCTCGAACGCCAACGTTTTCAAAATAAACTCGAAGAACAAACACGCTTACTTGAGACAACACGTGGAGACAGCGAAAAACTCAATCGGGCGCTCAAAGACGAACTCAGCACCACGTTAGCGCTGGTCAAACCGCTTAGAGAACAACTCAATCTGTTCGTTCAAACCCTGCCTTATGACGCCCGCTTCGGTCCCATCGGCGTCAGCACAGCCACCTTTAACCAAGATAAAAAGAGCCCCAAGCTCACCTATCTGCTCTGGCTACTGCAAGACAAAGCCGATCGGCCTGAGTTCAAAGGC
>CAMCII010000055.1 GCA_945874505.1 Bordetella parapertussis
CTTGCGTCACAGTCAGCGCTAACATCAGCAAGATGCGGCATTTTTGAGCATTCAGGTTATCCGAGGCAACGATCTGCTGATCACGCAAGTATTTTCTTCGTGCGACTCTTCCGGCACCGCCTCGGCTCGCCTGCACCACAACAACACCCTTAGAAACCGCACGTTCAAACGCAGCGCTTTGCAGCGGTGGCGGGATACCCGGTGGCAAGCCTGCCGACACCAAGCCACGCGCACCTGCGGCCACGTACGCCTCAATCGCGACGTCATCGGCACCTGCATACGCGTAGACAATGTCAACCCGTGGCAACGACTGTAACCCTGTAACATCAAATATCGTATCGAGCGTATGCTTGCGCACCGGATGTCGATACATCACGACTTGATCGCCGTCGACCTGTCCTAACACGCCAAAATCGGGTGTTCTGAACGTGTTCACGCGGTAGGTTGACACCTTGGTCACCTCACGTGCAGCCTGAATTTCGTCATTCAAGACCACCAACACACCTAACCCTCGAGTTTTTGGATCGATGGCGGTGCGCACCGCAGCGAGCAAATTCACGGGGCCATCTGAACTGACAGAGCTGGGCGGGCGCTGTGCCCCCACCAACACGACTGTCGACTTGATTTTCAAGGTCAGATTCAAAAAGTACGCAGTCTCTTCAAGTGTCGATGTGCCATGCAAAATCACATAGCCATCAAAGCCACCATCCTGAGCCTCAGTGGCATGAATCAACTGCAACAATTCAAGCCAATCGGCAGGTCCAATGGCGGTGCTGCCAACTTCTCGAAAGTTAATAGGCACAAGTTCAGCAAAGCGCGAAAGCTCTGGGGTACGACCCATGATTTCAGCGGGCCTCATTTTGCGGCTGACCTCAGGATAATCAAGCACGTCCAGGCTATCGAGGGCGATCGACGAGATCGTGCCACCAGTGCCAATCAGGGCAACGCGTGGTTTAGAAGGGGCTGTGCTCATGACTTGAGGCTCCGTGACGCGGTTAGAGAACAAAACCTAGTCTACCTGAGAGTTGGCTTGACGGCTTCAACCGTGAGCCAACGACGCCTCGCACACCCGCAAAATCGCTGGTACTATTTGTCTTAGGCCAGCTACACTTGACGCATTGCCTCACCAAAATCAAGCATAGAGACTTTTTTCAGCGCTAGTTGTACAACACTTTGGCTCGCAGCGACTTTGTCAATATCCGGAGAGTCTTCTAACTGCTTGGCGATAGCGCGCGCCGCCCGCAACTTTAAACTCCAGGCGAGCAAGGCCAACTCAGGCTCCCAGTACATGAGATTGAGGCGCTCGCATTCATCCAATAACGGGTCAATCAAGGGCTGCACATCTAAGTCTTTTTTCAGACCTAGAGCCATTTCGACCAAGGCAACCCGTGCGCGAAACTGATCGCGTCCCGAGCGCGTACTAGAAAGAAAGTCTTGCAGCACCGCAACGGCCCCTTCCGAGTCGCCTGAACCTACACTTTCGTTAGCCTGTCTTTTTGCTTCAGAAAACCTATCGGTCGCGCCGCCACCCGTACGCTCAGCCTGACAGGTTGCAAGCCACGCTCTAGTGGCTTCGTCAGCAAAAGGCGTGCCATCCGAAAAAGCTAGCCGTTCAACACCTGGCAAACGCTTGACAAATGCCAGCACCTCGTCAATCACCGCCGACCGCATACCCGCCGCGATCGGCCCCATCGCACCATAGGCGAGTGCTGACTGTCGATCGAGGTCTAGCCAAAAGGGATACGTTGCCAGACGCCCTTCACAAAAACTCGCAACCCCCTGAGGGTTACCCGCGTTACATACCGCGTTAAACGACTGCACCTCGGCCACCGGTGGCGGTGCGATTAGCGTCGCTTGCCCTTGCGCTGGTGGCAAGCTTAATAAGGCACCGCGCGCGCCAAAGCGATTCAAGCCGAGAGCCAGTGGCTGATAGGGATCAAGCTCAGCAAGCTTTTGGCTGGCATCCCCCAAGTATCCAAACACTGCCCCTAAAGCAGCCACCAAGTCGTCAATGTTTGCTACCCTGCTTAAGGTACTAAACTGCGGGCCAGCGTTAGCGAACTTGCTTAAGTTAGCGATCTGCGGGCCAGCGGCAGGTGCAGCTAACGTAGCAACGCTTGAGCTCGCGGCGCCAGTCGTCGCGCTTGTTCCACTCGGGCTTGGCACAGTGGTCGCTTGCGTAGTCTCAGCGTCTTGGGCAACGGTCGGGACAGGCGGCTCAATGACATCGAGTCGCTTAATCAGATTCATCAGTTCGTTCAGGGAGGGCGCCTCAGGATCGACTTCAGCGAACGTGCGATCGATCTCTTGAATACGCTCGACCATCAAGGTGTGGGCCTCAAGGGGTAACGCCGCGAGTGTTGTGTTGCCCAGCCAAGCGGTGACCCGATCCGTCCACCAGAGCACAGCGTTGCGACGGCCCCGCAATCTCTTAACGGTCGGAAAACCAGTCTCCCAGTAAGTTTTTAGCAAACCTGCGAGTAGACCCAAGCCAGCAGAGAGACCCTCAACTCCGGATTTTTCAATCCAGGCGGCAGACAACCAAGAGGCGACCATGAAGTCTTTTGATGCTGTTTTTAACAACTCAGTAGACTGGGCCTCAACCTTAAGCCAATCTGGCTGGCGATCAGCGGACGGGCTTGTTAACCGCTCAATCTCGGCAAAAATCGCATCGTATTGCGGCGCCTCACGCGGCTCAACACCACCCGGAGTTTCAACAGAAACGGGCAGTAGCAGTGCCTCAAAATCGATTGCCATAAACAAGCCTCAGAGCGTACAAGTCACAGATCTTGAAGGGCGCACGAATGACTCACCACTACAATCTGCATGGGGCATCAGCAAGCCATCGACTGGTTCACCGAGTTGTTACACTCGGCGTAAGGTTGCAGCAACCGCAGGGCCTTCAAGCCAACCTAACAAATTCTAACTCCGAGATTTCACCGCCAGGTAACGCGCCAAACGCTAACACATCAGGCTCACCCTCTAGGCGAATAAAATAACTTTGTTCTGGTGTGATCTCGTTTTGTAAGCCCCAGGCGTTAAACGCCACACCCTCGGTATCAAACTTGAGCCCACGCAACTCGTACTCGTTCACCGACTTATCGGGCAAGCGACCACTTAGGCCAACCGCATGAAAGGTAATGTCGGCCCCAGTACCAGAGACTCCAGCGATAAAACCTTGTAACGCCTCTGTCGTACGAGGGCGTAGCTCAAGCCATACGCCCAAGCGCTCTTCGGCATAGACCGAGAGCCGCAAAGGCAACGATGACTTGGCCGGTGCGTGCGCTCGTGCGACGGCTCGGGCAACCCACTTATCGGTCGGCCCCACTACCATCCAATCACCTAAAACTGCGGTACCAAATAGCTCAGGAGACGGCTCAGCAGGAGGCGGGCCTTGCAGCAGTACGACACCATCAACCTGTCGATTTAACAAACTTTGCAACCGCAAACGAAACAACGCCAAAGCACGTCGATGCTCGGGCTGCGCATACACAGCATGCGTCGTAACAAGAAGGATGACCGCAGTCTGCGCATCGGCCGCCTCTTTGGCCGACGCCAGCCACGCCTGCTTTTCTTTTTCAGGCCAGTGCTGCCCCTTCACGTTTAGGCCGTATTGTCGAGCCGCGCCTGCAATGAGCTGAGCGGCCGGATCAACCCCTTCACCCCACGCAATGACCCACGCGCACTTGTCTGCCATGTCTCGTCCTTAAGAAAAAGTTGCGACGAATTCGCCTGCAGCATCAACATCCAATTTTGCTTTCGCAGGGTTGGTATTTTTTGCCATACTTTCGAGCAAACTATTTGAAAGCAGAGGCAAGACCGTGCCCTTCAAAATAAAGTCGATATTACGCGCGCCAGTTTCAACCTCAGTACAACGCGCGGTAACGGCTTCGCGCGCCGGCGTTGTAATTTCAAGCGCAATCTTGTTATTTGCAGCCATACGGTTGATGACCTTTTTAAGCTTGAGATCAACAATGCCACGTAGCGCGTCTTTGGGTAGGGTGTAGAACGGTATTACTGTCATACGCGCCAACAACGCAGGCTTGAAATGATTTGACAAGATTGGGCGCACGGCCGCCATCACAACCGAGGGATCAGGACGTTCGTCTCCAGAGCACAATTCAGTAATGACATCAAGGGCCAGGTTTGACGTCAAAAATACAACTGTATTTCTAAAGTTAATTTCACGCCCTTCACCGTCAGACAAAATCCCTTTGTCAAACACTTGGTAAAACAAATTCACCACATCGAGATGCGCTTTTTCAACTTCATCAAGCAGCACAACTGTGTACGGACGCTGACGCACAGCTTCGGTCAGCACTCCGCCCTCGCCATACCCAACATAGCCCGGAGGCGAACCCACTAACCGGCTGACGGTATGCTTCTCTTGGAACTCACTCATGTTGATCGTGACAATCGACTGCTCACCACCAAACATCATGTCCGCCACGGACAACGCCGTTTCGGTTTTGCCCGTACCCGAGGGACCGGCCAGTAAAAACACACCCATTGGCTGGTCTGGGTCACGCAGTCCCGAACTTGCCGACTTCAGCACTTCAGCGATGGCTGCAATCGCGTGATCTTGACCCTTAATTCTGGCCTCTAAGGACTGCTCAAGAGCCAAGGCGCTCGCAGCATGGTCACGCATCATTTTGCCCAAGGGTACGCCGGTACGGTCTGAGACGACCTTAGCGATGGTATCGGGCGCCACCTCGATGAAGACGAGTTTTTCTTTACTCTGCAGTTCTGCAAGGGCCGCTTCAGCCGTGCGAATCTCTTGCTCGACTTGGTCAAGCGTGCGCGGGGCTGCTTTTTGCTCATTCGCTTCGGGCGTCGCATTCGCCGAGGCAATGTCGCCAGACGTACCCGCTGGCGCAGCGACAGTTTCAGGTGCCGTCGTGGCTGACACGGGGGTCGCGCCCGCTGCAGCGGCTTGCGCTTGCCCCTTTTTGAGCAGCGCACGTTCTTGACGAAGCTTGACTACGGTACGAGCCGCCTTCAGCTCATGGTCAAAACGCGCCTGCAAACCTACTAACGTCTCGGTAATGCTCTCTTGTTCTTTAGCAATCGCAACTAAGCGTTCGAGGTCAACACCGACGCCGTTATCTTGATCACGTAATAAACCCTGCTTTTCGCGCTCGAGCATTTGTAACTTGCGCTCGCGATCTTCAATAAAATCCGGCTTTGACGACAAGTTCACTTTAATGCGTGCGCAGGCGGTATCAAACAAGTCAATGGCTTTATCGGGTAACTGTCGGCCCGTAATATACCGATGCGAAAGTTCTGCCGCTGCATGCAGGGCATCGTCGCGCACAATCACTTGGTGCACTTCTTCGTAGCGCGATTTCAAGCCACGCAAAATCTGCACGGTCATTTCGACAGAAGGCTCGTCAAGTTTCACCAGCTCAAAGCGACGCGCAAGTGCAGGATCTTTTTCAAAATATTTTTTGTACTCGCTCCAGGTGGTTGCGGCAATCGTACGCAACTCACCACGTGCCAGCGCAGGCTTTAGAAGATTGGCGGCATCGTTGGTGCCTGCAGCGCCCCCAGCGCCAATCAGCGTGTGTGCCTCATCAATAAACAATAAGATCGGCTTGGTCGAGGCTTTAATTTCGTTGATCACGCCACGCAAGCGATTTTCAAACTCACCCTTGACGCCTGCACCAGCCTCTAGGGCACCCATATCCAACCCTAAAATAGTGACGTCTTTCAGAATATCAGGAACATCACCTTCAATCACGCGTACGGCCAGGCCTTCAATGACGGCCGTCTTACCAACTCCAGGATCACCCACACAAATCGGATTATTTTTGCGACGACGTGCCAAAATATCAACCATCTGACGGATTTCAGGATCACGTCCAAACACGGGATCAATCTTGCCGGCACGGGCTTTGGCGGTAAAGTCTTCGCAAAATCTTTGTAGCGCGCTACCTGCTTTGTCGCCTTGAGGCGCGGCGCCTGCCCCTGAGCCGGTCTCGTTACCCATTGGGCCAGACTCGCCAGCTTCACGCGACGTTGCAGCGACCTGGCCTAAGAGGCCCATTACTTTTGCTTTGTTCAGGCCATCAAGCAGTTTGCTGTAGGAATCGATGCCATAAAACGACAAGCGCGAGATAAAGGCTGCAAAAAGCGCACCCGAACGAATACGGTTTTCAAATAGCTCAACCGAGGCAATCAACCAGCCATCAGCAAACAATTCAGGTAACAGCGGTGAAAACTGGGGCTTACCACCATTACCTGTCTTAAACGACTCGATGGTTTGATCTAGCGCTCGCATCACGCGCCCCGGATCGATTCCGGCTTGTTTCAGGATCAGCTGAATATCGCCCATTGGATCTTCAAGCAGACGGGCCATCAAATGCTCAACAGTGATCTCATAATGCGTACGGCTTAAACAAGTACCGGCAGCATTTTCGAGTGCGCCTCGGCAACTCGTATTCAGTCTGCTCACTAGCGGTGCAAATTCAACTACCTGCATTGCTGTCTCCTTGAAACGACTCGAAAACCAGCCAGCTCACTGTCTGTCTGGATTAATGAACAAAATATCAAAAGTGCACGAGATAGCAAGTTCGCCAGCGCTCGAATAATAATCAGATGTAAGTTTGAGTCGAACGATATCACCGCGAACGAGGCTGCCGTGCACAAGGCCGGCGACGCTCACCAAAGACACATCCTCGATTTCGGCAAGGCGGTTGCGTAACTCTGATCAAAGGCCATGCGCAGGTTCCACGCGGACTTGACCAGCAGAGTCAATCCGCAAAAACATTGAAAGCTCTTTTGTGACGGCGGTTGAGCCAACGCCTAGATCTATTTCTCCAGCCAGAATGAACTTAAGCGTGATGACTTCACGCTCTTCAACAACCTGTTGAATCGTAGGCTTAAGCAGCCGCTTCTCGTAACGGTCGATCTGAATAAGAATGTCTCGTTGCATGTCACTCACATAGCCAACCGCAAACGAGCCGGCTATATTTGACATGTCGGACAGCCCGTATTCACTGTCAACCGGTACCGAGCCGCGGCGTACATTCAGCAGTCGCGAAAGATAGTGTTGAATAGATACCTTGACCAAATCTTCAGGAGAGCGCCGATCATTGCGATTGGGCTGCTCCTGTCGACTTAATCTTTCAAGCAATCTTTCCTTTACCACCTAAGCCCCTAAACGACTCAAGCCCGAACTTAGGCCTTAGGTGAAGCCCACGAATCTTCTGCTTCGATTCCGTCTGGAGTCCAAGTGTCAATGATCGTTTCGTATGTGAAGGCGATATCTTCCATGTGACCCATCGATTTGTGATTCAGGTCCAAGCAATTTGGTACCCAAGTCCGGGCGCTGGTAATAATCGCGTTTTTAAGCTCTGTCGTGTAGTAAAGCTCTTCTTTACCGGCTGGTGAAATACGGTAATACGAAAGCTTGACCGAGCTCAACTGCTCTCCAGACGTCAACGCCTGAAAGAGTTTTGGTGAAGCGATATCAATTTCTTTCGTTAGCACCAAAGCACCGTGCACACGTTTGCCTGTCGGCAAGCCTGTTTGTGGCGACTTAGGAATTTCGATGAGGTGCTCAACAGCTTGGATGAGCATGGTTTTCTCGTGACCCTTGATAGAGCAGCTACCGTCGATAGCGCCTTGGGTATTACCGGTGACAGTCAGAAACATTGGGGTTGGCATTGACGACTCCTGAATGGATTAAAGTTTGTGATGAAACATCGGGTACTGACTGGTGCTCTGTTGGAGCACCTTTTTTTACTGCAACGACTTTACTGTGATTGCGCCTCTAGCTCTTGTCGAGTTTGCCAACAAGTGAGAGGGTGAAAGACGCGCCCATGTACTTGAAGTGAGGCCGAACACGCATCGAAACTCGATACCAACCCGGGTCACCTTCAACGTCATTGACTTCGATGACCGCTGAACGCAATGGGCGACGGCTCCGTACTTCAGGGCCGGGGGCATCCATGTCTGCAACATATTGGCGAATCCAGTTGTTGAGTTCAGTTTCAAGATCGCCACGCTCTTTCCAGGTTCCTATGTTTTCACGCTGCAGCACTTTGATGTAATGTGCTAAACGATTGACCACAAAGATGTAAGGCAGTTGGGTGCCAAGCTTGTAATTGGTTTCGGCTTCTTTGCCTTCTTTTGAGTTACCAAAAAACTTGGGTTTCTGGCAAGAGTTCGCTGAAAAGAAAGCTGCATTGTCGCTATTTTTGCGCATGGCCAACGCAATAAAGCCCTGCTCTGCCAGCTCAAACTCACGACGTTCAGAAATGAGCACTTCGGTAGGAATCTTGGTTTGGATCTCGCCCATCGCTTCGTAGTTATAGATCGGCAAGTTTTCAACCGCACCACCACCCTGAGGTCCGATGATATTGGCGGCCCACCGATACTGGGCAAAGCTAGCAGTCAGGCGCGACGCAAAGGCGAACGAGGCGTTGCCCCACATAAAGCTATTGTTGCCGCCGCTCACATCTTCGTTATAAGCGAATTTTTTTGCGGGCACGGTATCGACACCGTAGGGCGTGCGCAACAAGAAATGCGGCAGAACGAGTGCGACGTTGCGAGCGTCATCACTTTCACGAAAGCCACGCCATTTTGTATAGGTAGGGCTTTCGAAAATACCAGACAGATCTTTTAGGTCTGGGAGTTTTGCGTAGTCTTCGAGGCCGAAGAACGAAGCACTGACCCCGCCGATAAACGGCGCGTGCGCCATGGCTGCCACACTGGCAACATATTGCAGTAAAGCAACATCTTGCGTACCGGGCCCAAACTCGTAGTTTGATACGATCGCGCCAAAAGGCTGACCACCAAACTGACCAAATTCAGCGGTGTAAACGCTTTTGTACAACCCTGATTTAGTGATTTCTGGCGAATCTTGAAAGTCACTCAACAAATCTTCTTTTGAGACGTTCATCACTTGGATTTTGACGTTTTCACGGAAATCCGTACGGTCGACCAAAAACTTAAGCGAGCGCCAAGCAGACTCTAACTTTTGAAAGGCAGGGTTGTGTAACACCTGGTCCACTTGACGACTTAGCTTTTTATCAAGCTCGGCGATCAACTCATCAGCCAAGGCGGCTGTGATTCGGTCGGTCGAACGCGTGGGGTCAAGCAGTGTCCCAATGAAAGACTCAATACCTTGCTTGGTGATGGAGTATGAGTCGTCGCCAGGACGAATCTTGCTTGTCTCTAGCAATTGATCAATCAAAGATCCGGACTCAACTGCGCCTGAAGCCGCGCCTTGAGCTTTTGCTTGTTCTTCACTCATCGAATTCTCGCTTTTTGTATGCTTTGTAGTTTGAATGGATTACTTTTTATCTAAGCCAAGCTCAGCCAGCAGCTTTGCCCGACTGCCTTCGTCACTGACAAGCGCCTGAAGCTTTTTCCGGAAGTCCGGCACGTTACCCAGTGGGCCCTTTAGGGACTTCAATGCTTCGCGGAGTTCGAGGATGCTTTTAAGTTCAGGGATTTTCTCAACAATCGCATCGGGTTCAAAATCGGCGAGCGACTCAAATTTCAAACTCACCGCAAGGCTATCGTCTGAGTCTTCTTTTTGTAGGCGATTGGGGACGCTCAGGTCGAGTGATAGTTTCTGCGCCTTAAGCACCTCTTGAAAATTGTCTTTATCAACATTGATTGGTGCCCGCTCTTCAACCGGGCGATCATCAGCGCGTTGCGTGTAGTCACCCACTACCAACAACTTTAGAGGCAATTCAACCTCAGCCTGTGCATCGCCCGTTGCTGGCTTGTACGTGATGTTGATTCTCTCTTTTGGTGCAACTGAACCGGCAGTAGCCATCATTATTCTCCTAGAGTCTGTAGGTGCTCGGGTATTCCGAGCGACTAAAATGCTATTGCAACACCCAGCACTTGCAATTCAAATACAAGCAGAGTTTGCCATTGGATTAACAGTAACGCAATAATGTGAAAGATTACTGTAGTGGCTCTGGCAATACTCGCAAATACTGACCATTATTCATTATTGCGCCGGGATTTTGAGGGTTTCCCCTAGCTTGATGAGATCGCTTGTTAGCCCATTTACTTTCATCAATGTTTTCACATCGACCTGGTATTTAAGCGCTAACTTCGAAAGCGTATCTCCCAATACTACGACATGACTACGCGTTGTCGCCCGCTGAACCGAGACTGGTGGACGGCTTGTCACTTCAGGCTTCTCTTCAACAGGGGCCGCGACCGCTTGCGGCGAGGGCGTGACGGTCGACGAGGTTGCTGGCAATGCGGCATCAGCGAGTGACGCAGCGCGTTGCTCAATCATGCGTGGCAGGTCCATCTGAACAGCCGTCGGACGGCCGCCCAGCCAGCACTGCCCAACTCGCTCAGGAATATTCAATTGCCTGCGTGCTGACGCACCCGCTGTCGCACTCGGCATCGATACTTCAGCCAGATGGCTGTAGTCAGAGGCCAATTTCAACAAAGCTTCTTGCCCCACAAAGTCGTAGCGCACATTGATCGAGCGCACGTTTTGGCCCTCGAGCTTTTCTCGCAGCGCCGGAAAATCTTCTGGTGTAAAAATGCGCTCACCATCTTGAAACTCTTCGATAAAGCGGGCTAAACCAAGAGCACCGGGATAGCGACGGATCAACGACAGGCTTTCAATTTTTATCTGTAGCGCAACGTCGCCGCATAAATCTGGCGACCAAGTCACCGTATCGTTTGCCTGCACGTTAAAGTTATTCAATACTATTTCTTCGTTGGCGCATTGAATCGACAGAATCGCCGCATAAGGTTTAACGTTGGCACTCGCATTGACGCCGATTGGACGCGAGGTAATCGCCAACTTGACCGACTTACCTTTGGCGCTTTCTGCTCGCTGATCTTTGACAAGTTGCTCAACACGCACTCCGATCGACCGATTCAAAAACGGCACAAAATCGCTATGAAACGGAAACTCATACCCCACCAACTTATCGTAGGCTAAGGCTTTGACCGGTAAAAACTGCCCGCCTTTTTGTTGAATGAATGGCTTGGCTGAGCCGTTAGCAAAGGCCCAAACCGAACCTTGTTGACCAAAGAGCTGTTCGCCGATCTCTTTGGCACTCACCGCTGCCTGGGTGCGCCAGAGCACGGTCTTTTCCCAGTCTCGTTGTACACCACACGAGGCTTGTTCAGTCACATAACTGATCAGTAAATGTAAGGGCCCGCCAACGAGCGGCCATAGCACCGCATCATCTGGGGCTTCAAAACCCGAGCGCTTGCGAAACTCGGCAAACGTATCTTGTAGTGCTCGCAAACTAGAAGTTTTAGTGCTGGGCTCTACCCCAAAAGAGAAAAAATCTGCCGCCATCTGATAACTTTTTCCCTCGCCCTCGATCGCCTCTGCTGCCGCCGCATCAAAATCGTTAATGAATTTTCGATACGCCTCGATGGTGCCAAGCGCTCGGCTCATTTGATTGGGCACAGGCGACACCGAGCGACTTTGCACCGAGTCTTTAATGGCGCGACCACCAATCGTATTAAAGACCCCCACCACCGTACTCGCCTGCGCGAGTGGGCCAGAACTTTGCGCATCCCGCCTGAACGCACTGAAATCTCTAGCAAATAACAACCACCCGGGCAATTGCGCCTGAGGCACTGCCTCGAACTCGCTGCGCAAGCGACCAATGAGCATGTAATAGGGGCTGTTGGCTCGATTCACACGACGAACCATCTCTCGCCAGGTCGACTCACTGACAAGCAGTTTGTCGCCTTCGTCAAATCCCGAGGCGAACGTATGCCAGACATTGATTCTTTCGGCTTCGTACCAAGACTCAAAAGATCTACGTTTTGCGACGAATTCAGGCGAGTTGTTAAAGGCGAGCGAAAGCTCTTGCAAAAACTCTTGGATTCGCAGTTCGCCCGCACGAGTGAAAGCAGGTCGAATTTTTACACCACTCGAACCCAACGAACCTGGCAGCCAAAACTCGTCGAGTGTCACAGCGGGGATGTCTCCGCGTGTGTCAGCCCACGACAGCAACCAGGCCAACTGCCCTGGCGCGAAGATCGCTTCAGACAACGTCTCAAGCTCGACCTGCAAACCGCGAGTCAGAATATCACTGTTACTCTCGGACCAAGCGAAATAAGCGCTGACCATCCGATCGTAGCCCGCTCTGACCTCGGGAGTCAGCACCGAATCAAGCGCCTGCAAGATATTCGGGGGTGCACCGGGCATGCGCAGCAACTCTTCATAGCTGGCCCCACGCAAACTCGCCTGTCCTTTATTGTAGCGCCGCGTCGTGGCAAGAATTGCATCAGCATAGAGCGGCGAATTTTGATCAGCCAGCAGTTTGTTAAACCGATCACCATAGGCGCTATCGCGAGAAAGAAATGTCTTAATCGCGGCAACATAGGCACGCTTGAGATCGCTTTCGAGTGCACGCACTTCGGGACTAAACGCGAGCCAATGGGATTTCCAGTTTTTCTGTTGCTCAAGCAAGAGATCAACAACTTGACGCATGGCTGCCAAGCGCTGGCGCGCTTGAATCGCAGTCTGCGAACCGTCTCCTAAGTCTTTCGGAAAAGCACTCTCAATTTGTGCCAACGTATATTTCGTTGACACATAGGACATCAACACGAAACCAAACGCTGCAACCACCACGGCAAACCAAGTCACCAATGCAAGGTTGCGCGTCACTTGTCGCCAGCGATGAACGATCTGGGTAGCCAAAAACAGCCCGCGATCGCGCGAAAGAATGTTGCCAAAAAAGTCGTGTAGAAACACGCCAGTCTCGCGAGGTGCGCGTGAGGCTCCAGGTCGCAACAAGTCACGCAACATGCCCGGCACTGCCGTACCAGTCGTACGGCCACTGCTCAGGAATATACCGCGCAACAGCGGCTGCTCTAAATACGGAGTGTTGCCAAAACTGGCCGTCAAAAACCCGTGTAATCCAGGGCGCAGACGTTCAATTTCTGAAGGAAACGTCAGCGCGTCGGCCGAGAGCTCAACCCCCTTGACTGCCATATCCAAGCGCAATTGCTTTAGGCGCTCTGTCACCTGCGCCAGAGCCACGTCGACGAAATCCCCCTCGGCGCCATCCCCTTGCCTGACCTTTCCAACATACCCCATCGCCTGCTCAAGTTCAGACTCAGGCAACGTGTCGCACCATTG
>CAMCII010000056.1 GCA_945874505.1 Bordetella parapertussis
GCGTGATTTACGATGAAACGGGCAGCTATCGCGTCGCCTTTGCACTGTCGCTTGCGTGTTGTCTGCTTGCGAACATTGCGATCTGGATTGCCGCGCCACGCAAGGTGCGCTTGGTGCAAGGACGGGTTAGATCCAAAAAACCTTAGGACATTTTGTTGACGATCCAATAGCTAAAGCCCGATACCGCGGCTGCATCGTACGTTTTCGCACATATAAGCTAGGCGTGAATGGCATCACTCAGTTCGGCATGCGTTTTTTTGTTGCAGCTTAGACCGCTGCATTCTCTCTTCGTCCTACCGCTACGACAACAACGACCAATTTTTGATCTATGACTTCATAAACTAAACGGTAGCCCAGTGATTTGAGTTTTATTTTGTAACAATTGGATAACTCTACACTCAGTCTTGCGGAAGGTACGTGCGGCTGGAGAAGTCTTTTTTCAAGCTGCTTCTTGAATTGCTCACTAACAGTTGCGTCTAGCTTGCGCCATTCTTTTTGCGCGAGCGCGTGAAACTCTAACTCATAAGTCTTCAAGCTTTACCTTCATAGTTTTTCCGCCTCGGCGAGATTTCACAAGATTGATTAACGAAACGTCATCAAGCTTTTCTAGCAAGGTTTCATATGCCTTTGCAGAAAGCAGATAGGCGGTTGGCCGATTGTGATTTAAGACTGCTATGGGCATATCCCCTGCACTTTCTAACACCCCACTCGGGTCACGACGTAAGTCAGTGACACTTATCGTCCGAGTGGCATGAATTACTTTTGCTGTAGCCATTTATGTCTCATTATGTAAAAAATTAGTGCAAAATAAAGCACACTATTTAAACCATTAAAAAGTAAAAAATTAAACTGAGTCATGGGTAATAGTGGCTTAGGCTATTGCAAGAATGAACTGAGAAACACAAATTAATCTATGACCGGAGTAGTCCGTAAGCCAGTGCCCCTTCAAACGGGAATCGCTTCTTGCAATACCTGCTGCCGAAATTTAATTGGCAGATCTTGCGGCGTGAGTAAATCAACGGGTACGCCCAGTAATTCTTCTAATTCGACCTGCAGGCCGCCAAGATCGAATAAGGTCGCGCCTGGTAAGGCGTCAACAAGAATGTGAATGGCGCTACCGTCATGATCTAGGCCATGCAAAACAGAACCAAACACACGCGGGTTGGTCGCGCGATAACGGCCCGTTGCCTCACGGATAGCGATACGTTTCAACTCAAGCGCGACAGAAGGTTTCATATTGTTCAGCGGGTTACTTTGCTATTCGTCCGTCTTAACCAGCGTAGCGTTTTGAGTTACCGTCGGTTCTAAAAATCAATGGAAATTCTTTTGACGGTTCAGCGCTCGCTGAGGCTGCTGCTTCACTAATCGCAAGCTTGACGACATGGTGCTTGGGGGACTTGGCACAAACTGGATCTGTCGCGGCAGGGTCGCCTGTCAACAGGAATGCTTGGCATCGACAGCCACCAAAGTCTTTTTCTTTCTCTGAGCACGAACGACACGGCTCTTGCATCCAGCTGTCACCCCGAAAGAAATTAAAGGCTTGGCTTTCAAACCAGATTTCCTGGATGGAATGCTCTTTTACATTTGGGATCTGAAGACCTGGCAACTCTCTCGCGTTATGGCAGGGGAGGGCTGCGCCATCTGGTGCGATATCTAAAAAGATTGAGCCCCAGCCATTCATGCAGGCTTTCGGACGCTCTTCAAAATAATCGGGCACGACAAAAAGGAGCTTGCACTGCTTACCAATTTTTTCACGGTAGGCATTGACCGTGGCTTCAGCTGCTACAAGTTGTTCGCGAGTGGGTAAAAGCTGTTGACGATTCTTCATCGCCCAACCGTAATATTGTGTGTTTGCTAGCTCTAGATACTCGGCGGAAAGATCAAGCGCCATATCGATAATCTTATCGATATGCGGAATATTATGACGATGTAGTACGACATTCATCACCATTGGATAGTCGTACTTTTTAATTAAAGCCGCGACTTTTTTCTTGAGCTCAAATGTTTTCGTGCTGCTCAGAAAATCGTTCATCTCTTGTGTGGAATCTTGAAAGGAAAGCTGAATGTGATCGAGTCCGGCTTGCTTCAGTGAGGCGATTCTTTTCTCGTTTAGTCCAACGCCAGAGGTGATGAGGTTGGTATAGAACCCAAGCCGTCTAGCCTCTGCGACCAAGATGTCGAGGTCATCGCGCAGTAGTGGTTCACCACCAGAAAATCCTATTTGTGCGGCGCCGAGCGCACGCGCCTCTCGCATGACACGAATCCATGCGTCTGTATCAAGCTCATTTTTAATGCTGTCGTAGTTGACTGGGTTGTAGCAAAACACGCAGTGCAGGGGGCAGCGATACGTCAGCTCGGCAAGCAACCAAAAGGGCGGATTGATAACAGGCTGAGTCATCGGCTGAGGGAGATCCTATTGGATCCAGTCTTTTTCAAAGGCTGCACGCAACATCCCTTCGACAGGGTCGCGCAAATCAGCCTCACCAAATGCCTGTTCAAGCTCGGCGATCAGTTGGGTAATTGTGTGCTCTCCGTCGCAGCGTTTCAGGATCTCGGCGGCGCTGAGATTGAGTTTGACCATGCCTTCAGGATAAAGCAATACATAAGCTTTTTGCACCTCTTCCCACTGCAGACGGAAAAGTCTGTTGAGTCGGGGGCGCTCAGGAAGCTCAGTGGGTGTGGAGTCGCTCATACAGGATAGGCTTTTTCAATTCCATCAAGCATTGACCATAAAATATCAAGCTTGAATTGCAGAATGTCGAGTGCCCGCTCTTGTTGAGCGCGCGTCGTAAAGTGGTTCAGTGTGACCTCAAGACCATGATCGACATCACGCTGGGCTAACGGAATGCGCGAGCGGAAATAATGCAAACCTGCCGGCTCGATCCATGGGTAGTGGGTGGGCCATGTTGCCAGACGATCTTTATGAATTTGGGGCGCGAACATTTCTGTCAAAGAAGAACAGATTGCCTCTTGCCAGGGCTGCTGCCGTGCAAAATTGACATAGGCATCACAGGCAAATTTAACTGAGGGTTCGACCTCTTTTAGAGACCAAAGCGTTTCACGATCTAAACCAACCGCTAGTCCTAGTCGAGTCCACGCTTCGAGGCCGCCGCATTCGGTGTCAGTTTTGTAGTCACCAAAGCCGTCGTGATCCAAAATTCTGGAAATCCATCTGCGGCGCGTTTCACGATCTTGGCAGTTGGACATCACAGCAGCGTCTTTGATTGGAATGATCCACTGATAGTAAAACCGATTCAGCACCCAACCGCGAATTTGTTCTTTCGAACATTCGCCAGCATTCATCTTGATATTAAAAGGGTGATGAATGTGATAGCGCTGACCTTTTGCGCGGAGCTGGGCCTCGAACTCTTCACGCGTCCAGGCTGGTTTGAATTCGGTCATGGTCAGATCTCTATGTGCATGCCATCAAAGGCGACCTCAATCCCGAGCGCTTTGAGCTGCAGCGCTTGCGGTGAGTCCTCGCGAAGGATGGGGTTGGTATTGTTAATGTGAATCAGAATACGTCGCTTGGTCGAATGAGACGCTAGCGCTTCAATCATTCCACCCGGTCCGGATTGAGCCAGATGCCCCATGTCGATCGCGCGCTTGGACGACAGGCCCATGCCAATCATTTCATCATCTGTCCAAAACGTACCATCGACCAGTAGCACATCGGCTTGCCGCATCGCTTGCTCGACTTGCGGCTCAATCACACCAAGACCAGGTGCATAAAACGCTTTTTGCCCGCTCGTCATGTCTGTCATGAGTAGTCCGATATTGTCACCGGGATGAGGGTCATGGCGATGGGGCGAGTAAGGAGGCGCTTTACTGGAAAGCGTAATTGCCTTGAAAGCAATACCTGCTAATTCAGGAATGCTGAAATTTTCTTGTTCAGGACTAATGAAGCGCTGCTCGACCGTGCAGTAATGAGACAGGGTCTTGACCAATGGCAGGCCTGTCGTGAGATCGTCGAACACTTGTTGAGTGGCATAAATGGGCAGAGGCGAATGTCTTTCGCGCAGCATCATAAGACCCGTGACGTGATCGACTTGTGCGTCCATCAACACGACCGCGGCGATACCGCTATCACGCATCTGTCTGGCCGGTTGCAAAACAGGTGTTTGTTTAATTTGGGTCAGCACATCAGGCGACGCATTGATCAATGCCCAGTCGGGTGATCCGTTGCCGATGATGATAGAGGACTGAGTGCGCATCTGCGCGTTGATACTGCCTTGGCGCACACCTGAGCAATTCAGGCAGTTACAGTTCCACTGAGGAAATCCCCCGCCAGCCGCGGAGCCCAATACGCGTATTTGCATCTCAACTCAAAAAATAAAGGCCGAGATATGACTCTCGGCCTTTTGACAAACGATTAGCGATTGGCGATGTACATTGTGATTTCAAAACCAAACCGCAAATCGATTGCTGATGGTGTTTCCCATTTCATAGTGGTCTCCTGGAGTGCAGTGGTAGTAAGGGATCGCAACGCCATTGATTGGCATTAGTGATAAGTATATAGAATAAATCACATCTACCCAGCAACTTTTTGACTTGTTGACCACATGAAAACTAAGCTATTTGCCGAGATCCAGCCCGTGGCGCACGGGTGGCTAGCAGTCGGGGATGGACACCAGTTGCACTGGCAAACTAGTGGTAATCCCCAAGGGATGCCTGTAGTGTGGTTGCACGGCGGACCTGGAAGTTCGGCAAGCCCTTTACATCGTCGATTTTTTGATCCTGCCCTTTTTTGGATGATTCAATATGATCAGCGGGGTTGCGGACGGAGTCTGCCACTTGGGGCGATCGACCACAACGAGACGTCATATTTACTTGCCGATATAGAACGTTTGCGCAAGCATCTGTCCATCGCGAAGTGGAGCGTGGTGGGGGGCTCTTGGGGCGGTGCCTTAGCGTTGCTCTACGCGCAGGCTTATCCTGAACGCGTCGACAGAATGCTGTGCCGCAGTCCGTTTTTATGTACCCAAGCTGAAATAGAAAACTTTATGGAACATCCGCCTGAAGGTTGTCGAGAACCTTGGGAAGCTTTGCAATCTCAGGTGCCTAAACGCCCTCAGCAGACCGTTCTCGAGTTTGGCTATCGTGTATTTTGCCTAGAGAAGGACGCTCAACAGCAAGCCCAGCTTGCACAAGCATGGGCGACCTACGAGGCAGCAATGAACGTTTACCCAGCGCAAGCACCTACGCTTGGTTTCGGCGGTCATGAGGCGCTCATCGCTCGCTACAGGGTGCAGAGTCATTACCTGTGGCATCGATGCTTTGTGGGTCAAAATATCTTGGCGCAGGCGCATAGGATGTCAGAGATTCCGCTTACGCTCGTGCATGGCGATACCGATGCGCTCTGCCCCTTTGAAAACAGTCTGAACATTCAACGCGCCGCAGCTCAAGTTAACCTTATCCGTGTCGAAGGAGGCGGCCACGACCTGACGGACCAAGGCATGCTGAGTGCAACGTTTCAAGCACTGACATCTTGGCGCTAGTGATTACCCTAACGACTGTTATGGCGTTTAACTTTCACTTAAAAGTTAAGGGGAAAACAGTTATCTCACTACCCAATTCTAGTAATATTATTCGAGTACTTAAAAGACAAGAGGATCTTGTTCGAACATCAAACATCACGGAGACGACTGTGAAAAATTACTTGCGCACGATTAGTGGCCTAGGCTTAGCCTTGGCATTCAGTATGTCTGCCCAAGCGCAGACTGCTGCACCCGCACCTGCAGCTGCACCGGCCCCCCCACCTGCCTGGAAACAAGGCATGCCCGACTCGATGGCAAAGTCTACTCTGGCTCCTTTGCCAGGCAAGCTGGTGGCGACCAAAGCCGCCGATGTGCCGATTGATAAAATCAAACTACCCCCTGGGTTTAAAGTTGAGGTTTGGGCTGACGGTATTCCCGGTGGTCGCGCCATCGCAGAAGGTGAGAACGGCAAGTATTATGTTGGCACACGCGCGCTCGGTCGTATCTACGAAGTGACGGATAATGGCAAAGAGCGCACCTCACGTGTGGTGGTAGACAAGCTCAATCAGCCTACAGCTGCATACAAAGACGGTTCGCTTTACGTAGTCGCTATTGACAAAGTCTTGCGTTTCGATGGCATTGATAAAAATCCAAACGCGACGCCTGTTGACTTGACTGCCAAGTTCAACTTTCCGCCTTTGCCTCATCACAACTGGAAGTACGTGGCGTTTGGGCCGGACGGCAAAATTTACGTGCCATTTGGTGCGCCTTGCAATATTTGCGTTGAGCCAACAAGCGAGTATTCACAAATTCGACGTTACAACGCAGATGGTTCCAATATGGAATTATTAGCAACAGGTGTGCGTAATACGGTTGGTTTTGACTGGCATCCCGTCACCAAAGAACTTTGGTTTAGCAACCACGGTCGCGATTGGATGGGTGATGACACTCCCAACGACACGATGAATCGTTTAAAACTGAAGGCCAACTACGGCTTCCCTTATTGCCATGAGGGCAAGATCGCCGACCCTGACGTCAAGAAAGCAGACGCTTGCGCTGGTGTTGAGCCGCCTGCCGCGTTGATGGGCCCCCACGCTGCCACGATGGGCGTCAAGTTTTATACGGGCGATATGTTCCCAGCCGAGTATAAGAACGTGCTGTTTAATGCGCGCAAAGGCTCTTGGAATCGCACACAAAAGATCGGCTTTGACGTCGTCACTGTGCGCACCGATGCGAACGGTAATAACGCAAAGGTTGAGCCCTTTATGACTGGCTTTATGAATCCTGCGGATCAGTCATGGTGGGGTCGTCCTGCCTACTTGCATCAGATGAAAGATGGTTCCCTGTTGGTGTCTGACGAGCAAAATGGCGTTATTTATCGCGTCACCTACAAGAAGTAATCTTCATGCAGTTGTTGTCTGTTGTCCGTCATGTTGTTTTGGTGGGGGCCGTCCTTACGGCGGTTCCTGCTGCGTACGCACAGATAGCCCCACAGCGCTTAGCGCTGTGCGCGGCTTGTCACGGTGCCGATGGAAATTCTCAGCTAAAAGGAATCCCCTCTTTAGCGGCACAACCAAAATTGTTTCTTGAAAATCAACTTGTCTTGATTCGCGAAGGTATGCGCGATATCCCTGCGATGAAGGGCTCGCTTGAGGGCGTGTCTGATACTGAAATCACAGCACTCGCCAAGTATTATGCGGATAAAACGCTAGCTCCTGTGCCTACAGACAAAGACGTAGAAGTCTTTGCGCGTGGCGGCAAGTTAGCGGAAGGTATGCGATGCGGAATATGTCATCTACCAACCTATTTGGGTCGTGAGCAGATTCCCAGGCTGGCGGGTCAGAAAGAAGACTATTTGCTGCATAGCATGCAACAGTTTAAAAACCATCAAGCCGTTGGACGCGATTCAAATATGGCGGCGTCGGTCTATGGTGTCTCAGATCAAGATCTGAAGGACATCTCATATTATTTAGCTCGGCTCACGCCCTAGGCCTTTCTTGTACTGCCGTAGTGTATTTTCGGGCGAGAGTCGGGTCGACGCTTGGCGAACGGATTGCATGTTCAATCAGATTTACTTGACAGACGGCGAGCGCCATACTTTTGATTTTGCTGGTGCCCGGGGCCGGAATCGAACCGGCACGCCTTGCGGCGGGGGATTTTGAGGAAACGGGCACCGCTGCGAACTATTAAAAATGGGGTTCTTAAAGCATAGGGCATTTTGTACAACGTTTTGTACAACGCTGCCAATCAACATAAATTAGCATCTACAGCATTGTATTCCATTGCTTTCCAAGCTGACCAAGTCAAAGTTGTATCAAACCAATTCCACAGCCTTGCGTTTCATATCGTCATTTACATCTATGTAGCATTGAACAGAAGACAATGCACGATGCCCACTAAGTCCCATAATCACCCGTACACCTACACCTTGTGCTGCAAGATTAGTAATGAATGTGCGACGTGTTGAGTGACTGCTTGCGCCAATCACGCCTGCTCGTTTGTAAAGATAATGGAAGTGCTGCGTCAGCGTGTTTGCTGTGAAGCCATCACTTGTGGTTTTTTGCGAATAAAACAGCTTGTCAGTTGTCTTGTTGAATTTGGTCACAGCAATATACGCAGTCAATTCTTTGCGTAGTCGTTCGCTGACAAAAACTGTACGTGCATGTCGCCCCTTTGTTTGATCTGCACGTAATTGAAATTCGCTGCGTACAAGACGTTCGTTATCAATAACATCACAAAGACGTAAGCTTGCAGCTTCGCCTACACGCAGTCCTGCGTAATACATCAACAATAAAACAGCACGATTACGTGCTGCGTGTTTGCGTGTTGCCACGTAGTCCAATACGCGACGCAACTCAATCGCTGTAAGTGTTTTGGCTTGCTTGCTCATTTTGCGTTTTCTCCCTAACCAAAGCTTGGCTAAGTCAAAAGCGTAATTTCTTTTGTTTCTTTTCGCGACCTTTTGCGTGTTGCTGTCGAACATTCGTGATTTCTTCCAATAATCAATAACTTAGCGACCCATTTAGTCGCAAACCAAAGCTTTTACATATTTGCTTTGGTTTTTTATTTATGGAATGAATAGTGATCGTGTGGGATTTAGAACACACAATTAGCTGCGATGTTTAACAAGCCCTATACGCTACTCGCAGTTCGCTCAGCTACTCGCATATCCATTGCGACTGTTTAAGCGTGTGCAGCTTGTTTTAAGCGTCGTGTGTGCTTGTGCTGCAATAGCGTTGGCATTTGTCTGCTGCTGTTGCTTGCCCTATCAAGCTACGCCTTGCTGTGGTCGCGAACAACTATGGTTTGGGTGCATACTAAAAGGTTTGATGGAACGGCTGCATGATTTTTTTGCAATACTTCGCTAATTAAAGCTATCGCAGCTTTAATGAACATGCAGCAAGAGGCAAACGAGGCCAGTAATGCTGTTTAAGCTAATTGCCACAACACATTGTCAGTGTCGTGTTTGCCACATTCTTTTGTGATGTACTGCATCCAGCCACTGTCAGCAAGATCAACCTTATGTTGCTCGTCAATATTTTCAACAAGTAATTTTGCTTTGGTCACAAGCTGATCTATTTGATTTAATTTGACATGATTGGGGATGTCGCCAATAGCCATATGCAAATGCAAATTTTTATTGCTGCGTTCGCCTTCAACAACAACAAGGTACTTGAGGTGCTTGCCATGACGCTTTGCACTATGACCAAATACTTGCTGATTTAGTTTTTGTATAAAGCGTTGTGCGATCTGCTCGCAGTCTTGCCTGTTTATTTTTCTGCGTACTGTGCCTGTAGCTGTTGTGTATGCGATTGTTTGTTTGAGAGTGAGTGTTAGGGCAATTGGGTATTGGCTGCTTAGGCCACATAGCCACGCTTGAGTAGGTAGTTTAAGGTTTTGAGTTTGAGTTTCGCTGTAGCAAAGGTGTTGTCTTATGTCTTGTAGGTTCATGCAGTTATTTATCAAGAGCCAAATAAACCCAATTATTTCTGCATGATTTATTAGGTTTTGTGTCTAAAACCCACGATCATTAAATCAATTAGGTCGCGAATTCAATTGCAGGCCAATACAGTATTGATTCCCAAGTGCAACAAAAGGAATTGATATGAGTGCATTAGCAGCTTTGAAGTTTGTGGTCAGTAAAAAGAATCGTGCTGTTTCGCCCGTCATGCACAAGCGTCAAAAGTTGTGTGCAAAATTGACAGAGCAGATTGCTTTGTGTGAAGCAGAGCAAGCAGGCGAGATTTACGCACCCAAGCGTTTGAAAAGTGTCGTGGATGCTGCAACAGGCGAGCGTACGGTTGTGGCAACTACTAAGCGTGTGCGTGAATGGTTTTGGCGTGAAAACGGCAAGTACAACTTGGCCATCAAGTACGGTGCAAAAACACTGGTGTTGGCAAAGGGTGGCAAGAACGCCATTGAGCTTGCCAACGAAAACGAAGTGCTGGATGCGCTACGCTTAATTAAAACCGCTGTGGGTTTGGGCGAACTGGATGATGCCATTGCAGAGGCCAGTACGGCCACGCGAACTGCATTTAAAAAGTGATTTGAAAATTAGGGGGGCGTTTTTTATCAGTGCCGTACTGGCAAACAGCGCCCCCCAGTTTTTTGAGTGTAAATACAAGAACGGAGAAGCACATGCTCATTTACGAAATCACCGCAATCAAACCACAGCTGCCACAAACACCTGCTCAAGCTCGTGTGGCTGTACTTAAACAAAGCGCACAGCGAGCGCAGGCAGCAGTTAAAGCAGAACGCAAACGACAGCAAGTGCAGGCAGCACAACAAAAATTACAAAAGACAGTGGCTGCTAAGCTGTGACATTGGTGCAATATGCACGCCAGTATTGTTGTACTGCACAAGCACAGTCACAACCACCATAGCCTCAACCACGTCGCGTGTATCCTTTTAGTATTGCCAAACTCAAACCCATTGCCCGTTTGGGGCGTGATGCTGAGAATTAATAAGTCAAAAAAGACAACCTCCAGTAACCCAATATTCTTTACCATCTGTTGCAAGCGACATAACGTTGCATGTTTGAGGGCCTTTTGGTGTGTCCAATGTCACGGCACACATTCCCATTTTGTTGCCCATGCGTAAAAAGTTTACAGAACTTATTGGTACCCGTAATTTTTCTGCGATACTTTCACCAAAACCTTTTGATATTCAACTTGCTTTGAAACATAATTTTTGAACCACATCAAAGTCCAACACCTCTGCTTTATTAGGTTTGGAATTAATAGCGGGAGTTGATACTGTATTGGGTTGAACAAGTGGTGACTTACTGTGTTCCTCTTTGAACAAAATGGAATACGAAAAATACAAAAACAATGCGGTAAGTCCTAATACGATTCCTCGTTGTTTGCTACTGGTCTTTGACCAAAACGTCTTTGCCAAGTCTGTTTTCTTTGTACCTTCAGCTGCGGTCGCCACAGTTTCTTTTCGTATCGCGTTTACCTGTTTTAGTTCATGTACAACGTCTTTAGTTGCAGCTTTGCTAACTGCAAATATCTTCCCAACCAATATGCCAGTTTTGTTAATAATGTTATTCAGCGTTTCTTTTGCAGCAGCATTCTTGTCTGCTTTGTGCTCTCCACCACTGGCTTTTGCATCACTTGCAGCATCTTTATTTTTATCGTTGTCGTTTGGGCTGGTCATGTTGGTTAATCCTTGTTTTGGCAATGATTTAGTATAGGCGACGCTTTATTACTTGTGTTGCCTCAAGTATGGTACGAGCTTACCGTGCCTCGTTTCCTTTGTTTACCCTTCAGCAACATGTCATTTGTCATCTCGCCACGGAGTGGCTGCACGCAGGGATAATCACTCAGCTGCCGTGTTGTCCAGCAGCGCAGCAGACACGCTGCCTTCTCCAGCAAACTTATCAGCCAATTTCAACAAGTCCAAATGACCATAGTGCGTCTGCAGCATGGCGATGCTGGTGCCCATGTGCTCAGCTAACTGGTAAGCAGTGACATTGCCTTTGGTCAATTCGTGCGTGGCGTAGAAGTGGCGTAGGCTGTACAGGGTACGGTGCTTGCCTGTGTGTGTATCCACTAACAATCCAGCCCGCTCCATCATGCGTGTAAACATCCTGCCAAACGCTGTAGTTAGGTCAGCGTTGTGTGTGGCATCAATCACAGGCTTGTCTAACCCCCTCGCCAGCAATTCACGCAAGGTCAGTCTCTTTAGCCGTTCATTGCGATCTTTAATCCGTTCCAAGTAGCGAGCCACGCGATGGCGTACCTGTATGGTTCGCCATTTTTGCGTTTTGCCTTTGACACGCATAGTTAAGTATTCTTTATTGCCACTTCTGGTCAGCGAGATGTCACGCCAACGCATATTGATCATTTCCGTGCCTTGCCTGATACCTGTATTTGCCAGTATCAACACATAGTCACGCAGCAGCAGGCGCATGTCACGCTCGTGCCCTGCACGCCCATCTTTAATGTAGGCACGCATGGCACGCAGCAGGGCAGGATATTCTCCAATCTGTATGTCTGGACGCCGTTCGCTGCTGGCGCCCCCCCTGTTCTCCAACTGAGGCACTTGAACAGTGGTTATGTATCCACGTAAGACAGCTTCATCAAAAACCCGTTTCAGCGCAGCGTTGTGAGTATTTTGGGTACTTGTTGAAGGGGTTTTTTCCATTTCACGAGTACGCCATGTAGCAAAGCGTTGTAGTGCTGCGTAATCCACGCTGTCTATGTTGTGGCTCTTGAAATATGGGATGTGATAGTTGTTAAGGGCGTTTTTGTAGCTTTTGTAAGTTGCTTTGCCTTGCCCTGCTGCGATTTCATCATCCATGCGCTTGATGGCAAGATTGGCGATAGTTTTGAATCGCTTACTGACTGTGGGCAGATTGTTGCGTTCTCTAAACCAAGCGTTTGTGACCAGATCAACAGCTTTGCTCTTGGCTTTGGCTAAATCTTCTTCTTTTGTGGTGGTTCTCAGCCACTTGCTGCCAACCTTGTAGCGTACTTGCCAGACAGGTGAAGTCTTTCTAATTGACAGCGTTGCTTTGCCCTCAAGTATGTGAACTGTGTGCTCTACTTTTTGTGGCATTGACATGCACTCCAAAAAAAACATAGGCTAAGCTATGTTCTGTATTGTACAGTCAGTGCTGTTTTTGTACAACGAATGTACAACGGCATCAAAAAAACTGTACAACGTGGAGAACCGCATATTTGCTGGTGCCCGGGGCCGGAATCGAACCGGCACGCCTTGCGGCGGGGGATTTTGAGTCCCCTGCGTCTACCAATTTCACCACCCGGGCCTTGGGGGATCGCGCGCGAGGCGCTTTGGAACGAAGTCGTACATTATACGATGTAAAAAATTTTTGCGCGCGAGGCGGCACTTGGGTATTCTCAAGCCCCTAATCGCCACCAACACAGTCAACGGTCACCTCATGCAAAGCCTTGATCTACAACTTGCACACCATGCCTCGTCGCTCACATATGCCGCCTTAACGTCCCACGCGCTTGAGCGCGCAAAGGTCTTTTTACTCGATACCTTGGGCGTCGGTATCGCCGGTGGCAGCACGCCCGAAATCCAGC
>CAMCII010000057.1 GCA_945874505.1 Bordetella parapertussis
GGGTGTCAGAGATATCCGTGCAGTGAACGTTTTGCGCGCCCGACGCCAGCAAAAAATGCCCATCCGTACCAAATCTACCATCCCCGACCGTGAGCCAAGAGGCGGCAGCATCTGCGCGGATGATCGGCACCAAGGGCGCTCGCATATTCGCATGTCGCCATGCATCTAGAGTATCGGTATCGAACCAGGTATTGGCAATACGAATTCTTTCAGGCTCGGTTAATGCCTTTTCCCATTCCTCTGCGTATTCTTTGTACTCAGTGGCGTTAAGATTTGACATAATACGTACGCGGTCTATTTGAAAGTGATAATGTACCCTCAAAAGACGCAAGAAAGTCTTTTCTGCCAGTCGTGCTCACTTTGTGGTGATGATTTCGACGGCGACTGAAAGTCGAGTGTTTGCGCTCGCTTAAGCGGTTTTGAGGGGGTTGGCTCGCTCGTTCAGCGCTTGGTGCCCCACATAGTGCGGTATCTTAGCGGTAGGTTGGCGATAATTTTCTAATTACAAAAAGTGCGTTGGGCTTATGAAAAGTACTAGCTTAGTGATTACTTCAATCGCGAGCGCCTCGCATCCCGTCTTAAGACAGTACGCGGAAGAAGCTCAAAACCATAACGTGTCTTTGATCGTGATTGGAGACGCCAAAAGCCCTATTTACTTTGACCTTGTAGGCTGCGATTTTTACTCTCTTGAGCGGCAGAAGATGCTCGGCTTTAGCTTGGCAAATGATTTACCAATTAATCATTACGCAAGAAAAAATATTGGGTACCTTGCTGCGATAAAAGCTGGGTCTGAGGTGATTATCGAAACCGATGATGACAACATCCCATTGGATAATTTTTGGGCCTCGCGCGTGGTTCACCAACGGGCAAGGGCCGTTAGAACAGGCGATTGGGTAAATGTGTACAAGTACTTTTCGAAAGCACATATCTGGCCCAGAGGCTTTCATCTTGAAAAAATACGTGACCTACCGCCTGTACCCGAGCCATTAGGTGAAGTATATAGCCCTATTCAGCAAGGACTGGCGGATGACAACCCCGACGTTGATGCGATCTATCGCCTGACTTTGCCGTTACCAATTAAATTTGATCATCACGATCACGTCGCCTTGGGTTTGAATACTGTTTGCCCCTTTAATAGTCAAAATACAACATGGTTTAAACAGGCGTTTCCGTTGCTGTATTTACCGTCGTACTGCAGTTTTCGGATGACTGATATTTGGCGTTCTTTTATCGCGCAGCGTATTGGCTGGGAATGCGGCTGGTCTATTCTTTTTCATAGCAGTACTGTTCGGCAAGAAAGAAATGAACATAGTCTGATGAAAGATTTTGAAGATGAAATCCCGGGCTATGTGCATAATGCTCAGATCGTTTCTGCCTTGAATAAGCTTTCGCTAAAAGAAGGCGTCGAACATATTTTTGAAAATTTAATACGGTGTTACCAAGCACTTATTGATTTGGCTGTGATTGGCAAGGATGAAATGCCCTTGGTTCGTGCGTGGGTTAACGACTTGTCTACCTAAGGCACAAGCTCAATTGCATCGAAAAATCTGCTTGAGCGTGCAAACACCTTTTCCACCATAACTGCCAGCACGATTCATCAATTCGCTTACAGCGGACTGCGTAAAATCGTTTCGGCTATAAGAGCATTACCCTCTTTGCCAAAGTGCATATCGCCTTGAAAATAGTACTTGTAGATCGTGGCATCCATGCCAGTCGTACGGACGGCATTAAAAAAGGCAGGAAAAGTATCATAGAAGTTTTCACAATGCTGCTGTTCGCAGAATTTCTTCCAGATCTGCACCTGCAGTGAATTTTCTTGATCGTATTTTAATTGTGCTGGCCACGGGTATACACCAACTGAAAGCTTGATGTTATGACTTTTTAACAAAGCAGCTACGCGCTCCATTTGTTGAATGGTTTTATCGATTGACTTGCGTACTCCTAGGTCACCGTAGCCTGGTGAATCAAGGTTATAGGTCCAGGCGCTTCTTGTATATTCGCGATAATAGATCCAAACGTTTTTATTTTTGGATTTAGTCGGTGTAGAAGGGGATGTGTTTTGATCAGAGTTGACCTGCAAAGGTGTTGGCGACGTGACGGCAACTGTCGCAGTCTCTGTTGCGGGAGCCGAATTAAATGGTGCGGGGATTGATTGAGGTGAGGAAGTTGAGTGCGTAATGATATTTGTAGTCGCGGCCGCATGAATAGTCGTGGTCACTGGCGTCGTCTGTGCAGGCGTTGGGCCCTTGTGGTCGCGATCATCCCCTTCTAAAACAGACAGCCAACCCTTCTTAGCGTAGTGAATTGCTTCGTAGGTCAGAGGGAGATTCTTTTTGAACGTGCGCTTAATCAACGGGATCAGACCGGGGTGGATGATTTCTGAAGTCATTTGTACGTTGCCGGCGGCATTCTCAAAGTAGAAGGCCTCATCCATAATGTCACCGATATCGACAAAGACAATTACCTTTTTGAAGGTGTAGCCGCGGTTCAAGTAGTCTTCTAACTTTTTAAAGTAGATAGTTGGGGCGTAACTCACTACGCCTAAGTTGGCGATTTTTAATTCAGGATGCGCTTTGGCCACCATGCCGACAAAAGAGTCTTCGTACTTAACGCCAACGCCTTCAGTAAAACTATCTCCAATAAACGCAATATCAAAATTCTTTTCTGTTGAATGTTTGTCGCTGCAGGCGCTCTTCATTCCAGACGCATTGGTACAAACCCAATAATCAAAGGGCCCCCAATGGGCCGGGCCTTCGTAGCTAGGTTGCAGCGCGTGGTGGTACAGAGTGTTCTGGATGCGAAAGGAGTCTTTCTTACCTTCGTGGCGAGCGATAGATAGCAGTGTGTTGCCAGCGAAAAAATCAACCAAAACAAAAATGATTAAGGTGACGAGCGCAATAATCAAAGAGTCAGGTAGTTTTTTTTTCGACGACAAACAACTCATGAGTGATCCTTGATTGCGTAACCGCAGCTGTTAACTAATTTTAATCGTTCGAGTGTTGAGTGTTCGCCGTCTGAATGAGACTGGCGAGTTCAGTCACACAAACTTCTTTTGAAAAATGCTTGATAGCATAATCTTTGCCCAACTGACCAATCCGCTCAAATTCAGATGATTGCGCAATAAGGCCTCGCATCGCTTGTACGCATATATCGATATTGCCCGAATTTGCAGACACACCGCATTGCGCGTCTGCAATCAAAGCGTGAGCATCACTAGCGGTGTGTACGAAGGCCGCAACGGGTAAGCCAGAGGCCATGTGCCCAAGGATTTTTCCGGGCACGACGGGTGTGTTGTTTTGTGGACTTAAGCAGACAAGCCCGATGCTGCATGCACGCAATAAATCGGGGTATACCTCGCGCGAGATAAACCCTTCAAACCTGACGTTATGCAAGCCTTTGTCAGCTGCGATTTTTTGTAAGCGTTCTTTTTCTTTGCCGTCGCCCACCAGCAAAAAAAGCAGATCAGTTTGATCCTGCATGCGCTCAGCGATTTCTAAAATAAGCTCGAGGTATTGAGAAGGGCCCATCACACCTGCAAAAACGGCGATGTGTGTTTGCGTGATACCCCACTTTTGTTTGAAATCAATGCTGGGCTGTGCGGTGCTGTGATGTTCAACATCTACCCAATTATGCAGAAGCTTGATTTTAGGGGCAAACTCGGGATGCTGAGCTAGCAGCATCTTGCGATTGCCTTCTGAGTGCACGGTCACGATGTCTGCAGTGCGATACGCAAAGCGTTCAAGTGCCTGAAAGAATTTAATCTGTAAGGGGCTACGCAAAATCTTTAAATCAATTGCGTTTTGCGGAAACAAGTCTTGGATGTTGAGTAGCGTACGAACCCCTGAGCGTCGTAGCCAAGTGCCTACTAAGGCTAACGGCAAAGGCGGGCTGTAAATCACCGCCGCTTCACATTTGATTTTGTATTGCCGTAATTTTTTTAAAAACTGTAACGGCATGATGAGCTGAGACAGCCCGCGCACAATGTAATTCACATTATGATGAGGCAGAGTCTTAACGCGGATGACGGTAATCCCTTGTTCGCTCTCGAGTTCGTTAAATTCGCGTTGGCTGGTGTTTTGGTCAAGATTGTATTCGGGCCACGTCGTGATAACGGTGACTTCATGGCCGCGGTGGTTCAGTTCTTGTGCCAGCTCAAGCATCAGGTGTGAAGCCGAACGAATCTCTGGCGGGTACGAATCTGTAACAAGCAAAATACGCACGATATCAGCAGCCTAAAGTCACGACACTAGCCGTTGCTAAGGCGCGTTCGATACCAAAAATAACCTCCATGGTCGCCAACTGCTCTTCTAGCGTGACCTTGAGTGTTTCGACCCCACGAGCGCAAGCAATAAAGTTCTCAAGCTCTTGTACGTAGCCCATTTCTTGACTACTTGTTTTGAAGGTGGTCTGCTTGCCATTTTTGTGCAGTTCAGACACCCTAAAGTCGCGCGAAACAATGGTTTGTCCGTCGAAAAAAACTTCGAGCATTTCGCGTGAATACGCTTTGTCGCCTGAGGCAGAATAAATGATCGTGCCCACTGAGCCATCTGCCAATTTAAAGCTGATAGCCACGTTATCGTTATTAACTGCGGTTAAATTGTTGCCTGAGATACGCTCGGCCGAAACGCGAATAATGGGTGAATTGGCTAAGCACTGAATCAGATCAATAAAATGCGAGGCCTCACCCACAATTCGGCTGCGACCTTCGTCTTCAGAGTGCACCCAGTGCGACCCTGAAATAAACCCTGTGTTAACACGCATTTGCATGACGAGTGGGCCTTGGCGGGCAGCGAGCCACTCTTGCATTTTTTTGGTGTGCGGTGAAAAACGGCGGTTATGACCCACACAAATTAAAGGCACGGCCTGAGTCTGAGCCACTACTTCGCGCAACTCGGCTAACTCTTTTTCGTCAACACACAACGGCTTTTCTAAAAAAAGCGCCTTGTCATGTTGCAGAGCAGATTTGACAAGTTGGGCGTGCTGGCTATGTGGCGTCAGGCCAATCACGGCGTCAATGATTTCGTTTTGCCAGATTGCCTTGGCATCTGTTGCTTGATTGAGAAAGCCAAATTTACGAGCGCTATGTTCGACGCTGGCGCCAGAGCCGGTTGCCAGGGTGTGAAGCTGAACGTTCTTTTGCTTTGCTAATGCTGGCAAGAGTAAGGCTTTGCCAAAAAGCCCGGCACCAATCACGGCTAACTGAATAGCGTCACTGCTCTCTTTGCTTGGACGCACAGCATGCATGCCTGCCACGGGTAGTTTGCGTGAAATGTGGGCTGCCTCTGGATAGGTCAGCAAGACACCGATCGGTTGCGCTAAGGCGCCCGCAACAAACTGTTTATAGACATCTTCAGCTTGGTCGATGCCGTAGCGATGCGTAATGAGGGGCCTAACATCAATTCGCTTTTCATCAAGCAGCCGCAAAAATTCTTGCAAATTACGCTTTTGTGTCCAACGCACCTCGCCGATCGGCAAGTCAACGCCTTCTAACTCGTAGAGGGGGTCAAGTGATCCGGGGCCCGCTGCGCGCGAGACAACGAGCTCGATTTCTTTAAGCCAGAGCTCGTTACGATCTGGATGGATGTCTGTCGTGCCCACCACAACAATGCGACCTTTGCTGCGGCAAAGCTGAATTGCCTGATCGACCAAGCTCCGGTCTTTGCTGGCGGCGGTAATAATGACTGCGTCGGCACCATAGCCAGAGGTATGCGCGTCGCAGAGGCGGCTTAACTCGTCGTTTTGTGTCGTGACATGGGTAAACCCAAGTGTGTTTGCCAAGGCGACTTTGTCCGCGGCTGGGTCTAGTGCGATCACTTCGCAGCCGTAGGCGCGCAGCATTTGTATTGTTAGTAGGCCGAGCAATCCCAAGCCCATGACCACCACACGCGAACCGAACGTGAGTTGGGCGCTGCGTATGCCATGCAGTGCAATGATGCCGAGCATGCCAAAGGCGGCCTCGTCATCTTGTACTTCTGTGGGTATCCGGCACGCTAAGTTGACCGGAATTGATACAAATTCAGCATGCGACGCAAAACCCTGACCCACGCAAGCGACGCGATCGCCTGGCGAGAACTCGGTAGCCGCAATGCCAGATTCGTGAACGATACCGGCCGAGCTATAACCAAGCGGGGTGGGGGTATCCAAGCGCCCCATGGCTTCGCGCCACGTTTTGAGCAGACCTTCTTTTTTGGCTTTATCCCAGGCGCGACGTACCAAATCGGGGCGCGAAGCTGCTTTGCCCAACAATGATTTACGGCCAAGTTCGATCGTTGAGCGCTCGGTACCGAGGCTAATCAGCGAATGGGTATTACGCACCAAAATACGCTTTGATCCGCAGCCAGGTACAGGTACGTCTCGAAGTGCGACCTCGCCTGTTTTATAGCTTTGGATAACCTGCTTCATTCGCCAGTAGACCCTTGGCGAAGCACATAGTTTTTAACGGCTGACGACATGCCTCGCGGAAACTCAGCGTCGCGCGAAATATTGTCCCAATTGTCTTTAAACCATTGAATCGTGGTGCTTAAGCCCTCTTCAAAGGTGGTTTTTGGGTCGTAGCCTAGCAACTCTTTTGCACGATCTACGCTGGCGAGCAAGCGCGACTTTGTGTCCCATTTGCGTCGGTCGGTGTAAAGCAAGCCAGCAGTGTTGCCGGTTAATTTGTTGACCATTTCTGCCATTTCGACGATTTCGATTTCGCGAGCCGACGCGATGTTCATTTCGGCGCCGATAGCAGCCTCGGCGACACCGGCGCGCAGCAAGGCATCAACGATATCGTCAACGTAAGTGAAGTCGCGGGTCATTTTGCCATCACCCGTAATGGGCAGAGGCTGGCCCTTCATAGCCCAGTAAATAAAATTGGGGATCACGTTACGGTATTGCCCCGGCACTTCGCCCGGGCCGTAAGAGTTAAAAAAGCGTGTTTTAACGATTGGTAACCCGTAATGATGCCAATAGAAGTTGCAATAGAGTTCGCCCGCCATCTTTGAGATTTGGTACGGGGTCGTCAAATGCATTGACATGAACTCTTCTTTGAGCGGAAGCGGTGCGGCTGCACCGTAGATCGCGCAGCCAGAGCCAGCATAAACAAAGCGCTTTAGGTTGCCTTGTAATACTGAGTATTCAAGCATTTTTACCGTACCAAGCTGGCTCACCAGCAGGTCTTTTTCAGGGAAATCGACCGAGTTTTGGTTAGCAAAAAATGCGGCCAAATGAAAGATATAGTCAGGTTTTTCGTGAAAAACTCGTTTTAAATCAATGTCATTCGTAATGCTGCCTTTTACGAACAGCACATTTGGCAGGTTGGGGATGCTCCATTCGTACGAGGCAGATAGGTCATCCAAGATCACGACCTTTGCCGCGCCAGCCTTCGCTAAAGAGCGTACAAGGTTGCTGCCAATAGCGCCAGCCCCGCCCGTAACGAGGATCGTTTTATCTTTATACGGCTGAGAAACCATCATGCCAGCGCACCTCACGCAATCAAACCATCGGAAACCGTTGAATTGTAACGGTTTGGGCAGTTTTCAGGGTTTTGTGGTCGCTTTTGCCAACGGTATAGCTAGGCGCCCAAGCTTTTGGTTTTGCGACCGCTTGGCGACGCAAGACTCGGCTCAACAAGGCTCATATTGGAGTTGACGACCAGCTTGGGTGCTTATTATATTTTTAGCTCGGAGTCCTTAGTATTTAACCGTTACTAATTTTAAGTAGCTTGCCTGTTGAGATTTGTCGTGAGCGCACGTTCATCATTTTTCAAACTTTATTTGAATTGGCAATGGCTAATGGGTAGCCCATTCACTGTTCGGATTATTTTTGTTTTTCTATTAATCCTCGGGCTTTTTATCGTCTCTGATTATGGTGTGAGCTACGACGAGTACGTGAATCGTAAAAATGGCGGCGTCTCGCTGAATCATATTGTCAACAAGGTTGAAAAAAATTTCAACATATCTATCTGGACGAAAGACGAGGCCATAGCGCAGTATCGGATCCCGCTTGATACTTACCAGGACAAGGATTACGGAGTTGCTTTTGATTTGCCAGTTTTTGCTCTTGAGCGTGCGCTACAAATTAATACTGTTCGAGACCAATATCTGTTGCGCCACATCCTGACTTATCTACTTTTTTTATGCGGTTGTTGGGCTCTATACAAGACGGTCGCACTCAGATTTTCAAGCGAATTCCTTGGTCTTTGCTCGGTGGCGATGATGATACTCAGCCCGCGCATATTCGCTGACAGCTTTTACAACAGTAAGGACATCGTATTTATGTCAGCGGTTGCGTTTACAACTTACGCGATGCAAAGATGTTTGGATAAGCAAAATGCGACTTCTGCCGTTCTGTTTGGTTTAACGACTGCCCTTGCAATCAACATAAGAATCATTGGAGTCATTTTTCCAATTGCTCTGGTGACGATTGTGCTCATCGGATTGCTCACTAGAAAGCAGCCATTGCGGATACCGCTACTACTGTTGTATTTGGCGACTTCGAGTGGATTCACGATCCTTTTTTGGCCGTGGCTGTGGAGTAATCCGGCTGAGCACTTCTTGATGGCATTGTCTAATATGTCGAAATTTAGATGGGAAGGATGGGTTTTATATCTAGGCAATTATTACCCAAGTACAAATTTGCCAAGACATTACTTAATTACGTGGATCATCATAACCACGCCCATCGCTTACCTGATTCTTTTTGGCCTGGGCACACTTTTAATTATCAAGAGAATGATCGCTAATAGACTCGAACTTTGGCGAAACTCAAACGAATTGCAAGACCTTGTGTTTCTGGGGTTGTTTTTTAGCCCAATCATTCTCGTGCTTATTTACCGGCCTGTACTTTATGACGGCTGGCGCCAATTTTATTTTGTTTACCCGTCGTTGATTTGCCTTGCCATTCGTGGATTGACTTGTACCCCTCAATTTCGATTCA
Organism: Bordetella parapertussis; assembly: GCA_945874505.1. GTDB lineage: Bacteria > Pseudomonadota > Gammaproteobacteria > Burkholderiales > Burkholderiaceae_B > Zwartia > Zwartia parapertussis_J. Next base: position 8,920 of record CAMCII010000057.1, read on the forward strand.
TTAGATTGCGTAGTATTTTTCGAACAGTCCTTTTTTCTGTATTCGGCGTGACTTTGATTGCCGTGGGGAGTTGGATGATGACACATCACCCGTTTCAAAACCTTTACTTCAACGTATTAACGCCCAAAGGCTCTTCAGAATCGTTTGAAAGCGCTAGTCAACTGTTTGAGTTGGATTATTGGGGCACGTCGAATGTCAGAGTGCTACGCTATTTGTTGCAAAGCCGGACGTCAGGAACGATTAGCATCTGGTCTCTGGGAATTACTTCAGTGGCGCAGTCTTTGGCAGTGCTAGACGAAAATGAAAAAGTCAGAATACAGATTGTTACAGATCCTGAAGAGGCAGAATTCTGCATTACGAATTTTCGGTTTATAACGCCACAGCAGCGTGATTTTTTGAAAGATAATAGTTGGTCAACAATTTATAGTGTCGTCGTCGATCAACGGATTGTCTCCAGCGTATTGCAAAAAAAATAATAACTTATGCAGTGCCAGGCGATTGTTAAATGTAATTTACACACTGAAATAACTGACTGCAACCGCAACTGAAGTGCCTACTATTGCGCCTGCAACGATCTCAAGCGCAGAGTGCCCCATCCGCTCGCGCAGCTTTGGTATTGAGGAGTCTTGTGGTCTTATCAGTTGATTAATAGTTTCTGCGTGTTTGCCGATTTGCCTGCGTAGGCTTGAGGCATCAAGCATCACAATAAAGGCGAGTGTGACCGCAACGCCAAAGGCGGGGTGTGCGATGCCTTCGCGTAGGCCGATCAGCGCGACCATGCTAGACACGATGGCGCTGTGATTACTAGGCAACCCCCCGTAACCGATCAAATGCGTTGCGGCTTTTTTTGCAATCAGGCTATTCATTAAAAACTTCAGTGAGCCGGCTACAAACCATGCGACAAAAGGGGTAATCAGGTAATGGTAAGACATCTTGATCCTTAATGCGGCCAAAGAGACCAGGCACAGGCGCAAACCCATAACAGCACCGTGATCAACAGGGGCCAATCGCTCAATAACGCGTCGGTAGGAGACTCGCCGCCATTTAAGACATCGACAACATACCAGTAGCGATATAAGCCAAATAAAACAAGCGGTACGGTGATGACGAGTTCTGGCTTACTGGCCATGACGAACATACTGTAGAACACCAGCGCACAGGTTGCAGACATTTCTGCATAACGATCAACCAAGGGTTTGGAGTATTTCTTTAAAACGCTGCGACCTTCGCTACCGCGCTGACTCAGTTCTTGGCTGCGTTTGACTGCGGCTAGATACAGGGCCAAGCTAAGCGTTGTTGTGAACATCCAACCGGATACCGGCACATTGAGTGCGACGGCACCTGCCAAGACGCGCAAGACAAATCCGAGTGCGATTGAAAAAATGTCAATAACAGGTTGATGTTTTAGGACAAATGAGTAAGCAACATTGAGTAGTAGGTACCCGACGATGACTGCTAAAACCTTTGGCTCAAACCACAAACCGATCAGCAGTAGGCTATATAGCGCCAGTAACAAGGTGACGGCATGGCCTATGCCAAGTACGCCCGAGGCAAGGGGGCGGGATTTTGCTTTTTCGGGATGCTGACGATCTCGCTCAATGTCTTGGATGTCGTTAACAACATAGGTTGCAGACGACGCAATGCAAAACAGTATGGTCGCAAGTAAGGCCTGCTTTAGCGCTTCAATGTTTAAGAACGATCCTGTAAAAAGCAAGGGCGCCAGCACAAAGCCGTTTTTGATCCATTGTTTAGGACGCATTAAGCGAATACAGGCTTTGAAGCGGCGTCTAGGATCTGAAGGGTCTGCGGTATTATGCATAAACTTTGTTTGTGTTGTATGGGCCTATTAGCCTTGAAGCGCCAAAGACAAAGTAGATTGTCCCATTAAATGCTAACAGAGCCAACATAATCGCCAACTAATGTGCGCGAACGACAAGAATGAGACCACTAACCTCTTGGGGGCGATTAAGTAATAGGCTTCACGATGCCGTGACGCTTAAGCCAGAGCTGCGTCAACTCCCTTTGGTATCAGGCGCAGGGCGGTCTGTCGCGTTTGGTAAAGGTCGTAGCTATGGGGACGCCTGCTTAAATGCGGGTGGGCGCGTGTGGGATACCGCTGGCCTTGACCATTTTTTAGGGTTTGACCCCAACACAGGGATATTGACTTGTGAAGCTGGGGTGATGCTGCGTGATATCCAACGTTGTTTTGTTTCGCAAGGTTGGCTGTTACCGGTGACGCCCGGCACCCAAATGGCAACGGTTGGCGGAGCCATTGCAAATGACGTGCACGGCAAGAATCATCACGTACTGGGTACCTTTGGCGAGCATGTATTGCAACTTAAACTGTTGCGCACAGACGGCCAATTATTGGTATGCAGCCCTACTGAAAACCCAGAATACTTTGCCGCGACTGTTGGCGGTATTGGTTTAACTGGCGTTATTCTTGAGGCGACGCTTCAGTTGCGCAAGGTGACAGGCCCCTGGCTAGAAACCGAAACCGTGCCGTATGGCAGCGTACAAGAGTTTTTTGCTTTGGCAGCAGAGTCTGAAGAAAATTGGGAATACACCGTTTCTTGGATTGACTGTTTGGCGGGTAGCAATGGGCGGGGGCTTTTTATGCGCGGCAACCATGTGCAAAACGTAGCGCATGCGGTGCCGGTAGCGCGAGAAAGAAATTTACCTCTAGTTCCACCGGTATCGCTGGTAAACAAGCTCTCACTCAGTCTATTTAACAATGCTTATTTTTATAAGAATAGTCGCAAGCGTGGTACGCAGGTTACCCACTATCAGCCATTTTTCTATCCTTTAGACAATCTGCAGAATTGGAATCGGATGTACGGGCCAAAAGGCTTTTATCAATATCAGAGTGTTGTGCCTAGTGATCACGCAGCACAGGTGACGAGAGCCATGTTGGCTGAGATTGCACGGTCTGGGCAGGGGTCTTTTTTGGCAGTGTTAAAGACCTTTGCCGAACGGCCCTCGGTGGGCATGCTGAGCTTTGCCCAAGCAGGTGCAACCTTAGCGTTAGATTTTCCAAACAAGGGCACGGCCACCGAGGCACTTTTTCGTCGATTAGACGCGATTGTGCTTCAAGCGAGTGGTCGAATTTATTTAGGCAAAGACGCGCGCATGCCAAGATCAATGTTTGAGGCAGGCTACCCAAGAGCAGCAGAATTTTTGTCTTATCGAGATCCGGGAATCAGTTCGGAAATGTCGCGTCGGTTAATGGGGTCATAGGATGAGTGTAAGAAAAAAAATCGTGATTGTTGGCGCAACCTCGGCGATTGCCTCGCATACGGCTCGAATTTGGGCGCAGCAAGGGCAAACAGACTTTGTGTTGCTCGGCCGTGAAGCAGAACGCTTGAATCGAGTAGCGGCCGATTTGAAGGCGCGTGGTTCGGATAATCAAACGCAAGTTGCGGTAGCAAGTTTTACGGATCCAATCGCTATTCAGATGTTGGCAAAAGAGATCGCGAGTACTGGTGCGATCGATATTGTGCTGATCGCGCATGGTTCGCTTAGCGATCAGCAACGCTCGCAAAACGACCTGCAGTACTGTCAAGACGAATTGCTGACTAATGGCGTTTCTGCTGTGCTGTTTGCAGAAGCCTTTGTCGCCACGTTAGAGTCAGCTGGTCGCGGTACGTTAGCAGTAATTGGTTCGGTTGCGGGCGATCGAGGTCGTAAATCTAATTATGTTTACGGTGCTGCCAAAGGGCTGGTCACGCGTTATCTGCAAGGTCTCGCGCATCGGTTTGCCGGTACAGCTATCAAAATCGTATTGATCAAGCCAGGCCCAACTGAAACGCCGATGACAGCAGCGCTTGTTGCGAGTGGTACAAAAATGGCATCGGTAGAGAGTGTGGCACAAGGTATTGTCGAGGCGATAGAGCGTGGCTGCCCTGAGGCCTATGTGCCTGGTAAATGGTGGTTGATTATGATGATCATCCGGCACTTACCGAGGTTTGTATTTAATAAGCTTAATATTTAGGGCGCGCCGCCAAGTCGCTAATTGCTTGTCGTTAGTCGATTGTGGCTGGTCGATGATAGCGACGAAAGGCGTTGTCTAATCAACTTTGGTCA
>CAMCII010000058.1 GCA_945874505.1 Bordetella parapertussis
TTGAACGAACTTGATATTGATCTTTGAAGTTTTCTGGATCGCGTACGACCAGTTCAACAAATACATAGCCTTTGGGTGAACTCATAAAAATCCTTTTATAAAAGGTTGGGCATCGCGCACCTGATGATTGCGGTGCGTCGCGTGAAAAATTGTTATGGACAGATTGTTTGTGTAACTTTTCAGCTGCGCTGAATCTTACCAAAAGCTTGAGTCAGGTCTTCGATCAGATCGCGCGGTGACTCAAGGCCAATGTGCAGACGAATTAGGGCGTGGTCCTTGCCCTTCCAGTAGGTGTGATTGGCGAGTACCGCCGGGTTGACCCACTGCACAAGACTCTCGAACCCACCCCACGAAAAACCAATACCGAACAAGGTCAAGGCATCGACAAAGGGCTTGGCGGCAAGCGCAGGGCAATTTAATTCGATCGCTAGCATGCCGTTTGCGCCGGTGCAGTCGCGCTGCCACAGGGCATGGCCTGGATCTTTATGCCAGGCTGGGTCAAAGATGCGTACGACTTCGGGACGTGCATCTAAGAATTCGCTGACCTCGCGGGTGTTGCGTGCATGCTGGGCCATGCGCACAGCCATTGTTTTGACGCCGCGCAATGCCAACCAAGCGTCATCTGCGCTCAGCGAATTGCCTAAGGCGTATTGCGCTGCGTGAATGCGTGCTGCAAGTTTTTCGTCTTTAACAATAATCGCACCGAGCATGACATCAGAATGCCCGACGATATATTTAGTGCCGGCTACGACCGAGACGTCGGCACCTAATAAAAGAGGCTTGTAGATATAACCGGAGCCCCAAGTGTTGTCGGTGGCCAAAATTAAGCCGTGCCGTTGCGCGATCTCAGAGAGTGCGGGCATATCAAGCATCTCAAAGAGCAACGAGCCGGGCGACTCAACATAAATCATTTTTGTATTGGGCTGCACCAGTTCAGAGATTTGATCCTGGCTTGAAAAATAGGTGACCGAAATACCCAAGCGGCTTAACAAGCTTTGATCGACCGTACGCACGGGGCCATAAACAGAGTCAGACACCAGCATATGATCGCCGCTGCTCAAGAGGGCTAAAAATGCAATGCTGATTGCCGACAGACCGGAAGGGGCCAGCACGCAATAGCTACCCCCTTCGAGTTGCATAAAGACCTCTTCCAGGGCGCGGTGCGTGTCAAGACCGGCAATGCCATAGGTGACAACACGTTCGCCCGCAGCGCGCTTGGCCATGGCGCGGTCGAGCACCTCGAGACTTTTAAAGCGGACGGTACTCGTGCGAATCGCGGGAATGCTGACGGGCGCAGTGTCGGTCTTGGGATCAAACTCTGCCGCGCCAATATGCAGCAGGCGGGTATCCAGGTGGTGAGTGGTCAAGATAAATCCTTAATCAAGGTCAAGCGAGGCGCTTATTGTTTTTGTGTAAACCGTATGATGCCATCGGCGCACAGCTCACGGGTAAGTTTTTCTTCAAAATACAAGGCGTGTAAATGCGCAGCCGCCTCGCCCATCGCAAACGTTGTTTGGTGCAAGTCGAGCTTGCGCTTAAACATCAGAGGCAAAATATCGGTTGTCGATTGAGGGACAACGCAAGCGTGATAGACCTCTGCCAAGCGCTCGGCGTGGTGCGTGTGTTGCTGCGCTGTACGTACATGTAAGCCAGTGAAGGGGCGCCCGTGCGACGGCAACACCAAGGTGTCGTCTGGCAGGTGATCGTAAGCGTGTAACGAGTTTAGATAGAGAGGCAGGGGGTTGCCCATCGGCTCGTAATCAAACACGCTGATATTGGTTGAGATTCGGGGTAGCACCATGTCGCCCGAAATTAAAACCTTTTTGTCGTCGCAATAAAGTGACATATGTTCTGGCGCGTGGCCGTAGCCTGCGATAGCGCTCCAGAGGTGCCCGTTGATGCGAAAGGTTGAACCGTGCATGATGCGTACGAACGCGGGCGGTACCCGAGGCACGAGTCCCGGATAGTGCGAGGCGCGTTCGCGAATTTGTTGAATCGAATCTGGATCCACCATGCCGTGGTGCATGAGATGCTGCGCGGTGCGTTCACCACCCGTTGCCCCACCGTCTGTGCGTTGGGACCAAGTCTGAGCGGTCATGTAATCGGTCATGCTGATGTGAATCGGGATGTTCCAGCGCTCACATAACCAATAGGCCAGGCCAATGTGATCGGGGTGCATGTGTGTGACGATGAGACGAAGCACTGGCAGGCCGTCGAGCTGAGTACGAAAAATGTCGTCCCAGAGTCCTTTAACTTGGTCGTTGCTCACACCGCAATCCACGATGGTCCAACCCTCTTTGCCATCGATTTTGTCGCGCAAGAGCCATAGATTGATGTGATCAAGCACAAAAGGAAGCGGCATTCTGATCCAGCGTACGCCAGGCGCGACCTCAAGGGTGAGCCCCGCGCCCGGCAGGGTGTCCCCTAAGGGATATTGCAGTTGTTGTTCAAGGTGATTCATCGGTACTTTGTCTCCGAGCTTGACGATATGATCAGAGCATCATAATGTGCAATGACGCTTACGTAAACGTAAACTAGATGATTCTGACGGGAGACGACAGTGGATTTACCAGGCTTAAATTTCGAATTAGGTGAAGACATTGATATGTTGCGTCATGCGGTGCAAGATTTTGCAAAGCATGAGATCGCACCCTTGGCTGCGCAAACCGATCGCGACGATCAGTTTCCGATGCATTTGTGGCAAAAAATGGGTGAGCTCGGGCTGATGGGGATGACCGTCAGTGAAGAGTACGGTGGCACCAATATGGGCTACTTGGCACACATGATTGTGATGGAAGAAATCTCGCGCGCAAGCGCGTCGATTGGATTGTCGTATGGTGCCCACTCTAATTTGTGCGTGAACCAGATTCATCGCAATGGTAGCGTTGCGCAAAAGAAAAAATACCTGCCTCAATTACTCACGGGCGAGCATATTGGCGCGCTTGCCATGAGCGAGCCCGGCGCAGGCTCTGATGTGGTGAGCATGAAGCTGCGGGCCACGCCCAAGGGCTCAGACTATGTCTTGAACGGAACTAAGATGTGGATCACCAACGGCCCCGACGCTGACACGTTGGTGGTGTACGCCAAGACTGATCCTGAGGCAAACGCCCGAGGCGTCACGGCATTTCTAGTTGAGAAGGGTATGCCGGGTTTTAGCATCGCGCAGCAACTTGACAAGCTGGGGATGCGTGGTAGTCACACGGGTGAGTTATTGTTTGAAAACTGTTTGATCCCCGGTGACCACGTACTAGGCGAAGTGAATGGCGGTGTACGCGTGTTGATGAGTGGTCTGGATTATGAACGCGCCGTCTTAGCCGCAGGGCCCATCGGCATCATGCAAGCCGTGATGGATCAGGTGATCCCCTACATCCATGATCGCAAGCAGTTTGGCCAGTCAATTGGAGAGTTTCAATTGATTCAAGGCAAGGTCGCGGATATGTATACGACCTTGCAGGCATGCCGCGCGTTTTGTTATACGGTTGGAAAAAATCTTGACAAGCTAGGTAGCGAACACGTGCGTCAAATACGCAAAGACTGCGCGGCGGTGATCTTGTATTGCGCCGAAAAAGCGACGTGGATGGCGGGTGAAGGTATCCAGATCTTTGGCGGAAATGGCTACATCAACGACTACCCCTTAGGCCGCTATTGGCGTGATGCCAAGCTCTACGAAATTGGCGCCGGCACCAGTGAGATTCGCCGCATGCTGATCGGTCGCGAACTCTTTAACGAAACAATGTGAAGAAAAATACAAGGTCAAAGGTCGAGAGACATGCCAAAAATTGAATCCCTGATTAACACGCGCTCGCCGGAGTTTGCGCAAAATACGTTGGCGATGCAGGCGCAGATTGATGAGTTACAAAAGCACCTGGAGCAAACCGCGTTAGGCGGTTCTGAGCAAGCACGTCAAAAGCACGTAGGTCGCGGCAAATTGTTGCCACGCGAGCGCGTCGAGCAGCTGCTTGACCCCGGCACGCCATTTTTAGAGCTATCGCCATTGGCGGCGCATGGGCTGTACAACGGCGAATCTCCAGGCGCGGGTCTCATCACAGGCATCGGACGAATCTCGGGCGTTGAGTGTGTGATCGTGTGCAACGATGCGACGGTGAAGGGTGGCACCTACTACCCATTAACGGTCAAAAAGCATCTGCGTGCTCAAGAGATCGCACAGCAAAATAATTTGCCGTGTGTGTATCTGGTGGACTCGGGTGGTGCAAACCTGCCGCGTCAAGAGGATGTGTTTCCAGATCGTGATCATTTTGGCCGGATCTTTTTTAATCAAGCCAATATGTCGGCTCAGGGCATCGCGCAAATCGCTGTTGTGATGGGCTCGTGCACCGCAGGGGGCGCCTATGTACCCGCCATGAGTGACGAGTCGATTATTGTGCGCAATCAAGGCACCATCTTTTTAGGTGGGCCGCCGCTGGTCAAGGCGGCGACCGGAGAAATCGTTTCAACCGAGGATCTTGGTGGCGGTGATGTGCACACGCGTTTATCTGGTGTTGCGGATCATCTTGCTGCGAACGATCACCATGCGTTGGCGCTCGCGCGCGATGCGGTGGGTCGCTTAAACCGCATCAAGCCACCGCAGCTGGCGCTGAAAAAAAGTGTACCGCCTGCTTACGATATGCGTGAAGTAAATGGCATTGTGCCAGCCGATACGCGTAAGCCTTATGACGTGCGTGAGATCATCGCCCGTATTGTCGATGCCTCTGAGTTTGACGAATTTAAAGCGCGGTTTGGCACGACGCTGGTGACGGGCTTTGCCCATATCGAAGGTATGCCCGTTGGCATTGTGGCGAACAACGGCATCTTGTTTTCAGAGTCGGCACAAAAGGGCGCACACTTTATTGAGCTTTGTGGTCAACGAAAAATCCCGCTCGTGTTTTTGCAAAATATCACGGGCTTTATGGTGGGCCGCAAATACGAAAACGAAGGGATCGCTCGACATGGTGCCAAATTGGTCACCGCCGTGTCGACGGTTGCCGTACCAAAGTTCACCGTCATCATCGGTGGTTCGTTTGGGGCCGGTAATTACGGAATGTGCGGTCGGGCGTTTTCACCACGTCTGTTGGTGATGTGGCCCAACGCGCGCATTTCAGTGATGGGCGGCGAGCAGGCGGCCAGTGTGTTGGCAACGCTTAAGCGCGAAGCTGTTGAAGCAAAAGGCGCGCAATGGTCGGCCGATGAAGAGAACGAATTTAAAACGCCGATACGCGAGCAATACGAGCGCGAAGGACATCCGTACTATGCCACCGCACGCCTGTGGGATGACGGTGTAATTCAGCCTTCGGATACGCGCCGTGTCTTGGCGCTTGGCTTGTCTGCTGCGTTAAACGCACCGATTGCTGACACACGCTTTGGCGTGTTCCGCATGTGAACGTTGGATCAAGGAGCTATTGTGTTTACAACGTTATTGATTGCCAACCGCGGCGAAATTGCGTGCCGTGTTGCTGCCACAGCACGCCGCCTGGGGATCCGAACCATCGCGGTGTACTCGGACGCCGATGCCGGTGCCAAGCATGTCGTGAGTTGTGACGCTGCGGTGCACATTGGTGCGTCGGCCGCGCGTGAAAGTTATTTAAAAAGCGAAACGATTTTGCAGGCGGCACTCGCACAGGGCGCGCAAGCAATTCATCCGGGTTACGGATTTTTATCTGAGAACGCTGACTTTGCGAGTGCGTGTGCAACAGCCGGGATCAGTTTTGTTGGCCCGCCTGCGTCAGCGATTGCGGCGATGGGAAGCAAGTCAGCCTCAAAGACCTTAATGGAGAAGGCTGGGGTACCGTTGGTGCCTGGGTACCACGGCGACAACCAAGATCCTGACTTTTTAAAGCAGCAAGCGGATGTCATTGGCTACCCCGTCATGATTAAGGCGAGCGCGGGTGGTGGTGGTAAGGGGATGCGGGTGGTCGCAAGCGCTGATGATTTTGCCAGTGCCTTGGCTTCGTGCAAGCGTGAGTCTGCCTCAAGTTTTGATGATGACCGGGTCTTGATCGAGCGCTATGTACAAAAGCCTCGTCATATTGAGATTCAAGTGTTTGCTGATACGCAGGGCAATGCGGTCTATTTGTTTGAACGCGATTGTTCAGTGCAGCGTCGTCACCAAAAGGTGATTGAAGAGGCCCCGGCCCCCGGCATGACTGAAGAGCGACGCCGTGCGATGGGCGAAGCGGCGGTTGCCGCGGCACGTGCCGTGAACTATGTGGGTGCAGGCACGGTTGAGTTTATCGTTGAGCCGAGTGGCCGTTTTTATTTCATGGAGATGAATACGCGTCTGCAGGTTGAACACCCGGTCACCGAGATGATTACTGGGCTCGATTTGGTAGAGTGGCAGTTGCGAGTGGCAAGTGGTGAGCCCTTGCCACTGACGCAAGAGCAACTGACGCGCAAGGGACATTCGATCGAAGCGCGCATTTATGCTGAGAACCCAGATAAAAACTTTTTGCCCTCTGTGGGTACGTTGGCACACCTTGCCTTGCCACCACATACGGCATTTAGTAATGCTGACGTCAGGGTGGATGGTGGTGTTCGCAGGGGCGACACGATCTCGCCTTTCTATGACCCCATGATTGCCAAGCTCATTGTTTGGGGAGTTGATCGGGATCAGGCCCGTGCGCGGATGGTGCAGGCGCTGGCCCAGACGCAGGTCGTCGGCGTACATACCAATGTCGCGTTCTTGACTCGTCTGATGACAGACCGGGCCTTTGCTGCAGCCGATCTGGATACTGGGTTGATCGAGCAGCAGCGCGCGACACTGTTGCCACTGCTCGCGCCTGCTAATCACGAGGCGTTGGCGCTTGCAGTGGCAGCGTTGTTATGTTGTGAAAGTTCGGCAGCGGGTAATGACGACCCATGGGCGCAAACCGACGGTTGGCGTTTAAATGGTTTGTACAGACGTGAACTCAGTTGGGCTGATCACGATGGTATCCGTACTTGTGTACTGCACCGCCAGGGCGTGGCGCAGGTGCTCGAAATAGAGAGTGAGCGCTACGCGTTTGGCTGGCGCATGGCCAAGAGCGGCAATACGGTCAACAATCACAACACCCCCAACGATGACAATACCGCTGCCTTGTGCATTGAACTGACGCTTGGACGCGCGGCTGTGACTGGCACAATCGTGCGGCGCGGCGAGCGCTTTGATGTGTTTGCGCTTGGCGCGATGAGCCCACTTGTCCTGAAAGATCCTTTGCGACACGCGGCCGATGGTCAAGCTGAGCACTCGGGAGGCCTCACTGCCCCGATGCCTGGCAAGGTGATTGCCGTGCATGTTGCGGTGGGGGATAAGGTCAAGCGTGGACAGGCGTTGTTGGTGATGGAGGCCATGAAAATGGAGCATACGATTGCCGCGCCCGGCGAGGGGACAGTCAAAGAATTGCTCTATGGTGTTGGGGATCAAGTGGGTGAGGGTGCAGCGCTAATTACCCTTGAGTAATCAGGGTTTTGATAAGGTTGGTGACTGGCGAACTGTACCTGTCGACACACCACCTTAAAACACCAACCGTAATTAGGCACTTTCTTCGCAAAGACAAGCACTTCTTTCGCAAATAAAGATTTCAGTTAGATGAAAAGGCGGCACTTGAAAATAAATTTAATTGCCGGGCTTGTCGCGGCAAAGTTTTTGGCGTAGAGTCAAACTACTTGGTCGGGTGCCCCCTAACCCGGCCAGCAACAGGAGCCCGTCTTTATGTTTGACATTCTGGTTTACCTGTTCGAGAACTACTACACCCCCGAGGCCTGCCCGTCGGCGGATGTGTTGGCAAAGCGCCTTGCTGCGGCGGGCTTTGAGCACACCGATATTGACGACGCGTTAGGCTGGTTGGTGGGCTTGGCTGAGACCACTGCACAGTGCGTTGAACTGTCGCAGACGCCGGGTAGCGGCTCGCGCGTGTACGCTGACTTTGAGCAGCAACACCTCGACCCTGAAGCGATTGGCTTTATCACTTTTCTCGAAGCGACTGAAGCGCTGTCGCCCGCGTTGCGTGAAATCGTGATCGACCGTGCTTTGGCCACCACCGAAGGCTCTGTGTCGTTGCAAAAAATCAAAATCATCGCGCTGATGGTGCTCTGGAGCCAAGAATCAGAGGTCGATCATCTGATCCTTGAAGAATTACTGCGCGACGACGGCGATCGGCTTTTGCACTAAATTTGTTGCACACGGCATCGCCCTACGTTGGTCGGTTTGCACCAAGCCCCAGTGGTCCGCTTCATGCGGGCTCTGTGGTCGCGGCCATGGCCAGTTTTTTGGATGCGCGCGCCCACCGTGGGCAGTGGCTTGTCAGAATCGAAGACTTAGACACGCCCAGAACGGTGCCAGGTGCTGCAGAGTTGATTTTGCAGCAGTTGTCAGGGCTAGGTATGCATTGGGATGGCGATGTCACCTATCAGTCGCAGCGGTTAAGCCTTTATCAACAAGCTTTTGATGCTCTTTTGGCGGCCAAGCAGGTGTATGCCTGTGGCTGCACCAGGCGTGAAATTGCTGATTCGGCGGTGAACCAGCCCGAGGCGAGTGCTCACTCAGAGCGTCCATACCCTGGTACTTGCCGCTCAGGCGCGCCAGTCGGGCGCCAGGCCTACTCTTGGCGCTTGTGGGTGCGAGAGGACACCATATGTTTTACAGACCGCTGGCTTGGCTTACAGCGTCAAGAGGTTGCTCGCGCGGTGGGTGATTTTGTACTGAAGCGCGCCGATGGAATCTGGTCGTATCAGTTGGCGGTGGTGGTGGATGACGCCGAGCAAGGTGTGACCGACATCGTACGGGGTGAAGATTTACTTAGCAGCACTGCACGTCAGCAGTTACTAGCCCGCTTATTGGGGTTGAGTTTCCCTCGCGTATTGCATGTTCCTGTGATTTACGACGCCAGAGGCTTAAAATTGTCGAAGCAAAATGGGGCCCAAGCCCTTGACTCGTCGAACCCCTTGGACGTGTTGCAGCAGGCCTGGAAAGCGCTCGGTTTCGAAAAGTTAGTGGCCTTTAATTTAGAGACATTTTGGTCTTTGGCCACCCAAATTTGGGGTCAAGGCCCTGAACGTGCTAACTTGCACGGCATTCATCACCACTCTTATGATGCGCGTTAGCCTGCTTTAGGCCTCGCGCCATGCTTGGTAAACCGCTTTAAGCGTTGTATCTGGACAAGAATGACTAAAACCTTAATCATTGCCGAAAAGCCTTCTGTCGCACTCGATATTTCGCGTGCTTTGGGTGGTTTTACCCGCGAAGGCGACTTTTTCGAAAACGAAAAATATGTTTTGTCTTCAAGCGTAGGCCATCTGTTGACTTTGATCGCCCCGAATGACCCCGTTAAAGGCAAATGGAGCTTTGCGCATCTGCCAGTTGTGCCGCCTGAGTTCGATTTGGCTCCAACAAAGGACAAGCGCTCGGGCGATCGGCTCAAGATGCTGGTCAAACTGATCAAGCGTAAAGATGTTGGCGCCCTGATTAACGCTTGCGACGCCGGCCGTGAAGGCGAACTGATTTTTCGCTACATTGCCCAATATGCGGGCCAAAAAAAGCCAACCCAACGCCTGTGGCTGCAGTCGATGACGCAAGACGCCATCCGCGAAGCGTTTGCGACGCTGCGTGCAGATGACACCATGAAGCCGCTTGAGGCTGCCGCCCGTTCGCGCGCTGAGGCAGACTGGCTGGTGGGGATTAATGGCACGCGCGCCATGACAGCCTTCAATAGTAAAGACGGCGGATTTTTCAAGACCCCGGTCGGACGCGTACAAACGCCTACGTTGGCCTTAGTGTTTGCTCGGGAAGAAAAAATCCGACATTTTGTGCCACGCGACTACTGGGAGGTGCGTGCAAGCTTTGTGGCTGCTGCCGGTATCTATGAAGGGCGCTGGATCGACACAAAGTTTAAAAAAGTCGCTGACGACGCCGAACAAAAGGAATCGCGTGTTTGGACCGAAGCCGCTGCGAAAAGCGTGGTTGCGGCTTGCCGCAATCAGCCAGGCGTGGTGACCGAAGAGTCAAAGCCGCGGATGGAAGCTGCGCCAGCCTTGTTTGATTTGACCTCGTTGCAGCGCGAAGCCAACGGGCGTTTTGGCTTTTCGGCAAAAACCACGTTGTCGCTGGCGCAAAGTTTATACGAGCGTCACAAGGCGTTGACGTATCCGCGAACCGATTCAAAGTTTTTGCCAGAAGATTATCTCAACACCGTACGCGAGACAATTGCGGGTTTGGCCAAAGGAAAAGGCTTATCAAAAGGTATCGCGCCCCACGCCGCGACGATCACGAAAAATGGCTGGGTCAAACCCAACCGTCGTATTTTTGATAACAAAAAAGTGTCTGATCACTTTGCAATTATCCCGACGATGCAGGTGCCGGTTGAACTCAGTGATGCTGAGGCAAAGATTTACGACTTGGTGGTGAAACGCTTCTTGGCGATTTTCTTTCCGTCCGCTGAGTGGCGCGACACGGTGCGCACAACCATCGTACAAGGGCATCACTTTAAAACCGAAGGTAAGGTCATGGTGTCGCCGGGCTGGCGCGCTGTGCAGGGTCGAGAAGCCCAAGGCGATGACGCTAACTTAGTGGCGGTGGCGGACGGCGAAAAAGTTCGTACCGAAGACATCGAGACCGTGAGTTTGGCGACCCGACCACCTGCACGCTACAACGAGGCGACCTTGTTGTCGGGCATGGAGAACGCAGGCAAGCTGGTCGATGATGATGACTTTGCTCAGGCGATGGCGCAAAGCGGCTTGGGTACACCTGCGACACGCGCAACCATCATTGAAGGCCTGCTTTCAGAAACCTATTTGCGACGTGACGGCCGCGATCTTGTCCCAACAGCAAAAGCCAGACAGCTGATGACCCTGCTTACTGGCTTAGACGTTAAAGAGCTGACTTCGCCTGAGCTGACCGGCGAGTGGGAGCACAAGCTTAAGCTAATCGAACAAGGTGAGATGCAGCGTGAAGCCTTCATGCTTGAAATCGCTCAAATGACGCAAGTCATTGTGAAGCGCGCGAAAGAGTATGAGCGCGACACGGTTCCCGGAGATTACGTCACCCTGAAAACACCTTGCCCAAAATGCGGCAACGTTGTGAAAGAAAACTATCGACGCTACGCCTGCACCAGTTGCGACTTTTCGATTGGTAAGCACCCGGGCGGGCGCACCTTTGAGCCTGAAGAAGTTGAGACGCTCATTACCGACAAGCGGATCGGGCCGATGCAAGGCTTTATTAGCAAGATGGGGCGTCCCTTTGCTTCAATCTTGATCATTAATTCTGAATTTAAGCTTGAATTTGACTTTGGCCAGCGCGACGAAGAGGCCAACGAACCGGTCGATTTTTCTGGGCAGATGGCCCTTGGCCCTTGCCCAAAATGCCAGGCACCGGTGTTTGAGCATGGCATGAGTTTTATTTGTGAAAAATCTGTTGGCCCCGAGCGCAATTGCGATTTTCGTTCGGGCAAGGTGATTTTGCAGCAAGAAATTAGTGCCGAGCAGATGACTAAGTTGTTAGCGACTGGGCGTACCGACCTTCTTGAAGGCTTTGTGTCAAATCGTAACAATCGTAAATTTAAGGCCTACCTTGCGCGCGGCGAAGATGGCAAAGTGAGCTTTGAGTTTGAAGCGCGCCCTGAAAAGGCGGGCGGCAAAACAGGGACGGGTCGTTTTGCAGCAAAGGCCGCGGGTAAAACCGCGGGTAAGGTTGCAAGCAAAACGGCGACTAAGACGGCAACGAAGACGGCAACCAAGACGGCAACCAAGACGGCCGCCAAGAAGGCGACAAAGACGGCCGCCAAGAAGGCGACAAAGGTGGTTAAAAAGGTCGCGTTCAAGTCGGCAGCCGCTCGAGCGACGGAGTCGGGCGACGCTGTGGCAGCTAAGCCTGCAGCAAAGCCCGTGAAAAAAGTTGCCAAGAAGGCTGTTAAAAAAGCGGTAAAAAAAGCTGTAACGAAGGCCGCAGCGAAAACCGCGAGTAAGGTCGCAGCGAAAACCGCAACAAAGACCGTAGCGAAAACGGCAACAAAGGTCGCCGCGAAAACGGCAACAAAGACCGCAGCTAAAAAAGCGGGCAAGTAAACGTCGACCTTCACTTGAGTGTATCCTTTCAGCTAACGAAAGGATGCCCTCGAGGTTTGAAAAATCCGCCAGCGCTTTGTATGCCGCTCGTCAGATGCGCTCTTGGTCAGAGACGGCCAAGCCTGCTCAAACTTACTCTTAAACACCGAGGTGCTGCTTTGAGCTCGCATTCAGAAATTAAACGCGTCACCGTACCCCAGTTAATGACGTGTAAGGGGCAGCGCAAAATTGTGGCGCTCACGGCCCATAATTATTCAACGGCACGCATCATTGATGAGTATGTTGACTTTATTTTGATTGGTGATTCGACGGCAATGGTTGCCTACGGTTTGCCAGATACCCTGACGATGACGGTTGAGCAAATCGGGCAACACACCGCAGCGGTTGTAAAGGCGACAAAACACGCCTGCGTGGTCGCTGATATGCCGTTTGGTAGCTATCAAGAGTCAGTGGCGCAAGCGTTTCGCAATGCCGCGCATTTGATCGGAAAAGGTGCTACCGCGGTCAAGCTTGAGGGCGGTGTCGTGATGGCTGAGACGGTTCGCTACCTTGTCGACCGCGGCATTCCTGTGCTGGCTCATGTTGGTCTGATGCCTCAGTATGTCAACACGATGGGCGGTTATTTGGCCCAGGGCCGCAGCCCTGAAGCCGCCGCCCGAATTCTGGCCGAGGCCCAAGCGCTTGAGCAGGCCGGTGCCTTTGCGATCGTGCTTGAAGGCGTGGCCGAGGCCCTGGGCGAAGCGATTACGGCAGCGCTCGCAATCCCAACAATCGGGATTGGGGCTTCAGTGAAATGCGATGGTCAAAGACTTGTCACAGAAGATATGCTTGGCTTAAGCGGCGAGCGTGTGCCAAAATTCGTTAAGCGCTATGCCAATCTTGAAGAAATGATGCGAAGCTCGGTTCA
>CAMCII010000059.1 GCA_945874505.1 Bordetella parapertussis
CCATTTGGTAAGCAGAAGACGCTTCCTTTAAACGATGAAATCGCAATTTCAGCCACAGGCATAAAATTTCAGCAGCTCGCCAATGAAGAAGCAAAACGACTTCTTTATGTGAGCATGACAAGAGCCCGCGACCTGTTGATTTTTGCAAACCAAAAGTCAGACGCACCCGACGGATCTATGTTGAAAACCTTGGATGCGGCATGGTTGACCTCACTAGGTGCAAACGACTACATCACCCTGCCCAATGGTAAACAGATTCAGTCACTGCCGTTGCCTGATATAAAAGAAGCCTCAACAGTTAACGAGTTCACTGAGCAACTGTTTTGGTACGAAACGCCAGAGGTCTATCAAGAACAACTTCCCCGAACGTTCAATCCCTCAAAAGCCGATTCGCCGCCGATGACGGTGACAAAAGAAATCACCTTAGGTAAGCGTATTGACATTGGCTCTGCAGTTGATTGGGCGACTGTTGGACATGCCGTACATGCAGCGATTGCACTCGCCTTCGTGGATACTTCTCGCCCGTTAGCCGTCAAAGAGGTCGATAGCATCTTGCAAGGCTATAAACTGAACGCCCACGTTTCAGCTACTGCCCTAGTCTCACAAATAAACCATCTAGCCACTTGGATTGCGCAAGAATGGCCTGGGGCAAAAGCGCTTCCTGAGTGGCCAATCGAATCGATCCTTAAAAATGGTCAGATACTGAACGGTCGGATCGACTTACTCATTGATGTAGGAACACACTGGATCTTGATTGATCACAAAAGTAACCCAGGCACACGCTCTAACTGGGCTGAACTTGCTAACAAGCACGGCGGCCAATTACTTGCCTATAAAGAGGCAGTTGAAAATGCAACTGGCAAACCCGTCAAAGAAATGTGGATAGTATTGCCCGTTTCTGGCGGTGCCATGCGTCTAGAAAAAGTGAGTGCTTAGTGACCCGATTGATTCAACCGCTTCCTAAAGGACCGTTGGATATCATCGGTGATATCCACGGCGAATACAACGCACTGGTTGCGTTGTTAACTCAGCTTGGTTACGACGAAAACGGTAAACATCCCGACAAACGTAAAGTTGTCTTCGTAGGTGACTTTGTCGATCGAGGCCATAACAGCACGGCTGTACTGGCATTGGCTGAACGCTGGATCAACGCGGGGAGCGCGGTTGCGGTCTTGGGTAATCACGAAATTAATTTGTTGAGAAATGATCCTAAAGAAGGCTCAGGTTGGTTCTTTGATGAAAAACATCAAGAAGATACAGAAAAATTTGGTGACTATCACCGGCCTGATCAATCGGAACGTGAAAATATTGTCAAATTTTTATCTTCGTTGCCCATCGCACTAGAGCGCCATGATCTTCGGGTCATTCATGCGGCCTGGCACTCAGAATCTATCGAGAAAATCAAAAAACTAAAGAACGGAACGGTTGAGGAACACTTCGATAAGTGGGAAACCGCGTTACTAGAAAATCTAAAAAGTTGCGGTCTAAAGGCTCGAAAGGATCACGAAAAAATAGATTATGCGGAGGAACTGAAAAGCGAAGGCACTCCCCCTTCACTTTTAGAGGGCCACGCTAAATATGATGAATATATGCAAATGGGTAACCCGCTAAAAGTACTGACCTCGGGTGTCGAGCGAAAGCTAAATGACCCGAGCAAGGTCTTTAGAGCGGGCGGCAAATGGCGCTTTGTTGAACGTGTTGCTTGGTGGAATGAATATGACGGGAAAGTACCGGTAGTGATCGGGCATTATTGGCGCTCATTTGATAGCAACGCGAACGCGGATGCAGAAAAATCAGAATCAGACTTGTTCGGCTCGGTCGATCCTTTAGCCTGGCATGGCAAACACAATAACGTTTTTTGTATCGATTTTTCAGTCGGCAAGCGTTGGAAAGAACGCCGCAACGGGATAACTGAGAGCTACTGCGGCAAGCTAGCAGCGCTACGTTGGCCTGAGAAAACGCTAATGTTTGATGACGGGATAACGCTAGAAACTATTACAGGGTAGCCATGCTTACTAACAAGCAATTCGAACTCACCCCAAATCAATTAAAAAAATACAACGCCTGGGCAGCTGAGCGGGCCGAAGCGGCAGCTGTCGGTGACGCAATGCTGTCGCATGCCATTTCAATATCCTTCACCTTTTCGCCGTTGGGACGAGAAGTGATCGCTAAGTGTGGCCGCACAGAACTAATTCTTGAGGATTGATGGCCATGAAAACCGCGAAAGCTGTGAAAGCTGTGAAAGCTGTAAAAGCTGTGAAAGCTGTAAAAGCTGTGAAAGCTGTGAAAGCCATAAAAGCTGCCAAGGCTGCAAAGACAATAAAAGCCGCTAAGACTGTAAAAGCTACCAAAGCAGTCAATGCCACTCAGGCAGTAAAAGTAGTCAAAGCCAAAATCGCAAAGACAACCAAGATCGCCTCAAAAAAGACCACAGCTGTCGACCCGAATCTTATCTACTTCGTCGGCTCGAAAGACTCGTTTGACACTGAGGAAATGCCCAGCTCCTGGGATGACGTGCCTGCTGAAGTTAAACAAGCGTACGAGATTAATCAGCGCCAACGTCAGAAGCCTGGATTTCGGCGTACCGTAGCGAACTCAAAGAAGATTATCGAATTGTTATCGCCGTTTTTACGTAGCATCTATCTGATCGATAATTTCGATCCAAAGAGAAAAGTATTTTCGGCGAAACAACCAGAAACAGTCAACGCACTGCGCTGCAGAATCGATTACATCCAGTATTACGGCACCAGTATCCTTCCACATGTGAGTGCGTCGGCTCTATTTTTATTGAGAGTCAAAAAGAGGTACTTCGAACTTGAAAAAAAGAGTTGGGGCAACCTAGAACTCGGCGATGAACTCGCTTCGTATGGTCTAACATTTACGTGGGATTTTCCTAAGTTTCAAGATGGTTGCGACGGCAGTTGCGGCAGCACTTCGTTTTCTTCAATCACAGAGAGCGACGCTAAGAAATTTTAGAATCGCCTCACAACTAAATGCTACGCGACCTACCCTTTAGGGTTAGGAAGATATTGCTCTAATACCTGCATATAAGCCTCGGCAATGCCATGGTCTGCACGTGCAACACGCACGATATTTTCCATATATCCAGGTCGCGCAAGACCTGTTTGTTGACTTGTCGCAATGTAGACCAGCGCCGTCTCTGAGCCTGTCGCTGTCGTCACTTGAACATGTTCACAATCGTAGAGGCCGCTCTTGACGCCCTCATAACGATCAAGCGCCACTTTATCGGTTGGCGAAATGGACCACAGCACGCCCTCTGTGTTAACGCCAGGCGTTGGGATCACGGTTGCGACGCCGCGGTCATTGATTGCAAAGCGGTAGTCAACTAGGGTTGCAACGCTGATTTTTTTGGCGTCGGGGCAACGATGGGCCATTTGTTCGACGTCCATGTTCGAACCATAGGCAAAGTATTGTGTTGAAACTGGCATAAATATCCTTTTGGTGATTCGCGCTCCTAGGGTCACCTGGCGCGCGAAGGTAATGAAGTTGGGGGGACAGTGGTCGTGGTGATGCTGGCTCACAGATAGGTTGCGACGCCCAGCGCAACCCAGTGCAAAATGCTTACAGTCCAGAGCCGCGCCCTTGATTTTCTTTGCGGCGCAGTCAGGCCTCCTTGCCAAGTTCTTCTTGCATGCTTTGAAATTGTCCCTCATCGACTTCAGACAAGCGGCTCTTCATACGGTTTGATGAATACATCAATTCTTTTTCCAAACGATCTTGATCGCGGTTAGCCAACAGATTCGCCAAGACACCCACTGTTGCTTGCAACCACGGGTTGTCTCGCGCACGATCGCGCAACTCATCCAGCATACTCTCGACTGCACGCCAATCGCGTTGGCGCACTGCCTCGCGAGCGAGGCGTTGCAAGTCGGCCGCTTCGATCTCGCTGAAACGACCCGCTACGCGTTCATCGGTTGGCATCTCACGCCACGCACGACTCGACACCGCGGGTAATTGACCTAAGCTTGCGCTAAACGTGTGCTCGACACCTTCTGCATCAGTCGCTTTGACTGTCACACGCAACAAAGACTCGGCTTCGTCTCGGAGTTGACCGTCAAGCGCTTCGCGCATCGGTACTGATAGCGCCATCCAAGCCTCAGAATTTGCAGCAATCGATACCATGCGCCAGGCGTTGCGACCAAGACTTGGATAATCGTTATGCATTGTCCAATTCTGTGCTGGGCTTTGCATTGTCAACGTAATGTTGCGCCATACCGTATGCGCCAACAAACCGAGCTCGGCCTCGAAGGGCTCGACCAAATCAGCAGCGCGATCACCATACATGGCTGTCCCCTGCCCTGCGGTTGCCATTTCAGTCATCAGCTCTTCGTTGAAGCCCAAACCAATACCAACCGTGCTAGTCGTTACACCAGTGCGAGCAAGTTGGCTGACTTGTGTGCAGATGCGACGGATATCGGTTAAGCCATGGTTGGCTTGACCATCCGACAAGAGCATGACACGACAGATACGATTGGCATCGGCGCGTGGTGCGATCTGTTCGGCACCCGCCAACCAACCGCCATGCAGATTTGTATTGCCGCCGCTACGCACGTTTGCCAAGAGCAGACCAATGACACCGCGCACTGTTTGAACTGAACTGAGTGGTAACAACAGCTCAACCTCATGGCTATAAGCAATGATGCTGACCTCGTCATTGTCATGCAGGCGCTCAATCAGTTCGCGAGTGCAATCAAGTGCCGCATGCAATTTTCCGCCTGACATTGAGCTAGAACGATCAATCACAATCGCCAACGAGATTGGCGTACGGACTTGACCGGGATCTTGTTGAGGGCGCAAGCGCACCAGCACTTGCAAGGGCTGCGTGCCGGCGTCAGCGAGGGCAGGTTTATTAGGGGTCAAAATAATTTCAAGAGGGTAAGGTGTGCTCATGTTGAGGCTCCGTTTGGGATTTTTTAGACAACAAGATTCTTGCTGCCACGACAGGTGGCAGATTTTTAGAGACTGCGTTTGAAGCGAAGTCGGTTGGAACGAACGCTTACGTTCTAAACACGATCAGTGTTTGATCGTTGCTGTGACGTTATGAATCAGCCACGCGTTTTTGTTTTTTTTCTATCAAGTCGATCAGGGCTTGCTGTTTATTAGCAAACTCGTCAAGCTGTGCTTTGACTTCAGAGGCGTGCTGTTCAAGCGCGCGCTGCGTCTGTACTAAGTCACTCAGTTGATCTTTCACTTCGAAGGTGTGACGTTCGAGCATTTGGCCCACGTGCTTCATAAAGGACTGTTCACGTTGAAAACCCACTTGCGCCATTTGCTCGAGGGTAGTCATCAAGCGACGCTGGGCATCGTTCAGCTCTGACACACGCGAGCCCTGCCCACTAACTTGAGAGCTAAGCTCTTGAACGCTGTGCTGCATATTTTTAAAAGACGAGATTTCTTGCAGCCACTCGTCTTTCATGCGCCTGACTTCATCCAATACGTCGGTGATCGCCATGGGCGGCTTTGCGTTGGCGGTGCCACGCTCGTTGCTGCGACTTGACCGAGGCGACGCTGAAGTTTGCTTGGCGAAGAGATCCAAGCGTTCAGAGTTGTTCACCTGTAACCCAACGCCTCTTTTAAATTTTTGCACCAACGAGGCAGCGTTGTCGGGCGACCTTGCGTCAGCCTGCTCTGAGTACTCGTCTTCGCCCTGGAGAGGCTTGAACAGACTCCGGTCAAGCTCGGCTGTGGTAGTTTCTTGGTTGTATTGAGCAACTAACTGCAGACTCCATTTTTGTTCATGGCTTAAGCGTCGCGCCATAATGAGTTGCACCAAGTGCCTAAAGCCA
Organism: Bordetella parapertussis; assembly: GCA_945874505.1. Taxonomy (GTDB): domain Bacteria; phylum Pseudomonadota; class Gammaproteobacteria; order Burkholderiales; family Burkholderiaceae_B; genus Zwartia; species Zwartia parapertussis_J. The sequence continues at coordinate 5,808 of CAMCII010000059.1, forward strand.
TAGGTCGAATCGCGGCCCTGGCGATTTGGACGATCGATCACCCCTTCGCCGGCGTAATAACGCACCAACCGCTCATTGATCGAGTCAGGCTCAATACGCCAGTTGTGCTGCTTGCTTGCCGCAATCACGGCCGCGCATAAGTCGCTAGCGTTACCCGAAAATTCTTCTAGGGCTTTAAGAGTAGTCATATGAAAATGGTTGATTTAGTTCTAGACAGTGTCATTATGACATCACATATTGACACTGTCAACATGACAGTTAAATTTTTTTATTTAGGCTAAGAAGTAGCACTATATTTTAAATAATGTACTAATAAAAATTAGTATATTTTGTTTATTATCAGGTATTTATTTAATATTTCTCGATTAAATATAACTATAAGTCGATCTACCTAAAGACAGCTTAAATTTCATCGTCAAGTTGCTGTCATCACCATTACTGACAGTCAACAGGCACGGCAGTTACTAGCAATTAAAGCCAGCACTGCAATCACAGAACACAGTATGCACCCCTGTGTGTCTCACAAGATGAGCCTGTTCAATCACAAAAGCCCTATCGTCTCCCAAGGCAAGGTCGCATCACTAAAGTGCCCCCAGCGCGCGATGTCGGTGAGGTCTTTACGCGAAAAGGAGTCACCACTTTTGTTGAGACTCAGGTCAAAGTTTTTGACTAAGTGCTCAACCTGCAAGGGTACGCCGCCTGCCCCGGTAGCCCTCAACACCCTTGCTTGCTGATCGCCCGGAAACCAGCCCAACACAACCTGCGCCTCTGTGGCGAGGCCTAGTTGCACAATCATTTTGGCTAAGCGCCTGGCGTGCATGCCGCCGGCGCGGTCTGCTTTATAAAAATCTTTGCCCGACCACGCCCCACCTCCAATCGGCACGCGTGGGCCGTAGGCGTCTACCACTAGCTTTTTACCCGACAGACCGTTATCGCCCTCTGGCCCACCCACTTCAAACGCCCCTGCCCCATTCACCGTGAGGTGTTGGGGTAATGCTGTCGACAAACCGGGTAGAAGCGCAGCCGCCAACGCTAGCTCTTCTTTGACGACGAGACGAACGGCGCGGTGTAAGGCGATTTCATCAGACGCGACCTTTTGCTGTAACGAACAGCTGAAGTGTTCTAGCGTCCAAGAGCGTTGGTCTGAAGCATCGGCTGCAGGCGCAATTCTCAGCGCAGTCCGACTAACCAGTTCGCTCGCACGTTGGTCAGCAACCTCACTCATAGCAATCAGCACTTTGCCATCGGGGCCTAACCCAAGTTCTGGTGCATCAAGACGCAGGGCGTACAAGCGTTTGGCCAACCTAGACACCAACCATTGTTCAACTGGCAAGTGATTGGTTGGTACCAAATCATTTGCATACCCAATACACACAGCTTGATCATCAGCCAGCGCTCGAAACTCTGACTCGCCCTCTTCAAGTGGCCCCAGGCATAGGTTAGACACCACTCGCACCTGAGAGGGCGCTGGATACCAAGTATCGTTGTAACCAGCACTCTCGTAAACATCTCGAACCAGTTGTTGCAGATCGATGGTATGCGCGTCGACGCACCCGATCCGACCCGTCACATACACGTGATCGCGATGCACCGCCACCTCAACGCCTACTAATGCCCGTGCCTCGCACTGATGGGCTTCGCACACCAACGCATCAGCAATCGCATCCGACAACTTATCAGGATGTCCAGGAAAAATAAACTCAGCGCTATAAAGTTGTTTGCTCATGATGAGACACCTTCCTTCAGAATAGTTGTGTAATTTGCGACTGACTGCAGGTCAGTGTGATTCACTTGAGAACCTATGTAGGCGACTGCCAACTTGGCTTGCGTCAAGGTCGCTAAATGTTGGCCTGCGGGTGCACCCACCCAGCCATCCGTGATGATTAAGGCGCGCTTTACCTGGTGCTTAGCCATGTGCCGTGCCACGCAGACAATATCTGTGCCACCGGTCGTTTGGCATTTACCCGCTTTGAGTTCTGCCAAGGTGATATCGGCAATCCGCGTCGAAAACAAATGCACCGTTGGGTAGACCAAAGCTTTGCAATCCAGCACCGCACCGTACAAAGCTTTCAGGACTGAATCCATGCTTCCTGAGACGTCAAGATACACACGTACCTGGTCACCAGAGGGTATATTTTTAGGCCAATTGACTGTGCCGGGGTACAACAAGAGTTGTGCGCCCAACGCTTGCAGCACCGCGCCACGCCTAGAATACGCAGGGATCGCGGTCACGGTAGGCGTGGCTTCGGGGCGGCGTCTGAGTAGTCGCCCCGCAACGCGTTGATCAGCCACCTTACAGATCAACGACCGCAACAGCGCTCTGTTTGTGGGATTTTTTCTCTGAGGCGAAATCGTACTGGTGGTCAACACCTCGGCTAGCGACCGACCGTTAATCGGGTCAGGTGGTTGCGGCCATTGCTCAACCAGATCACGAACGATATCAAACAGCAGTGGCGAGGTATGTTCGAGTTTGCCGTCTTCTGCAGCAGTGCGATGATCACCTAACAAAGGAATACCGCTCAGATCAGCTTGCTCCGCGGAGACATCTTTCGCATCTTTCGCATCTTTCGCATCTTTCGCATCCTTCGCATCTTTCGCATCTTTCGCATCTTTTGCAGTCGACTTAAGCAACCTTGGCAAAAGCTGATACACCTCAAAATAACTCGCACCGCTTTTTGAGTAGAGCGCTGCGTGCACTTCTTTAATTCGCCGGCACGCAGCAGGGTCTGAAACATGCCATTCTGGCTCGGTACAGTCGACCCTCCTAGGCCAGCCCACCGGCGGACGCAACAAACACTCAGGAAAACTCTTCGCACTGTAGTAGTCAGTAAAAAAAGCCGTGTACTCAGCACCCGGAAACATTCTGCAGAGAATGCCATTAATCACCGCATCAAATACAAAGTTTTGTGTCGAGTTTGTACGCGGAAACAAGGTTGTATGCCCAAGCAAAACATGGTGCAGCTCGTGCATGACTAACATCAAAAGTTTTTCGGGGGTCTCGGCGTGCTCGGCCACAAACTTTGGATTAATCAACAGTCGCGGTTGCGCCAAACACTCGACAGCGGCTGTTGGCACGCTTTCAGTTTCGACAATGTCTAACAACCTAAGTAACCCGGATAAGGCATACGAACCACTTGGAAACACATCTAAAATCTGCTCAGACAGCGTAGACGTTTTGACTTCGGTCAATGTCAGCATGAGAACCTCGAAAACGTAGAAGATTTTGTTTCAGTTAAGGTCAGCATGAAAACCTCAAAAGTTGTTCACAGAAATTTGGAGGGATCAGCAGCGACACCTCTTTATAGCCACGTGCGGCGATCAGCGAAGGTGTCTTGCTACGCAGCCAAACCGACTCTGTGCATTTGCTAAAAATTGCCAAGGTCGACAGCAGATCAGCAAATAACACCGCATGCTCCGGACGGGGCACAATCACTGCACAACCTTCAGGCAAGGGCATCGCCTGAGCTCGTTGATTGATCAAAGCGTTTAGTTGCCTCGTTGCCGCTTGCGCGCGCGCTGTGTTGAGCGCTTTTAACTGCTCAACTGAGGGCTCTACACCAGCTTGTGAATTCGCAGATAATGAAGTCACCACCTCAACCTGCAGATAATTCAAAATCTCAACCGCGCTGAGCTTGGTCCAGGCGAGATCGAATGCAAAGCGCAATGGTGTACCGAATAGCTCTTTCGCCGTATACCGAAGCTGAGTCACCCCGCTGCCGCCGGGGCCACTTTGTGACGCCAACCCTGCGAGCCCTTCGTAGACAAGCACACTTTTAGGCGGCGCGCTCATGTTGTGCAATAAGCCAAGCGCCTCTCTCATTGCTGTCTCAACTGAGAATCTGTTTTTGCAAAGCCCGCAAAGGCATGCTCTGCATCTTGAGGGGTTTGTAAATGCTTTTTTGCAAACAACGCGGCAATCGCATTGGCCTGTAGGTGGGCGCGCGGATCTGAGGGGTTTAGCCTAGAGAGCAAGTCTTTGACCCGACCCCAGGTCGTGTAACGCGTATGAGACGCGTGCAGGGTTTCGCTAAAGGTGGGTGCCGCCACCAGATCGCGGTACAACTCACCTGCTTGCGCGGCAATGGCCGTATTTAAACGTCCGACTGCGCCAGTTTCAAACAAGTACACCACTGCCGCTTCTCGGGCCCCATGTGTTAATTGTGCCAAGGCATCTGCAACGACACGCGAGAACTCTGCCTTGGGCAGCTTCGTGGCTTTAACCGCCAACTCTAAGCGCTCGAGCGGGTTGATGGCACAGAGAATCGCACGTAAGGGATCGCTGACTTTAAGATCAAAGGTTCTTAAGGCCTCTTTGTGCGCCGACAACAACTTGATTTCAGAGACTGCGACGCCGAAGGCCGCTTGCGACAAGCTATAGCGCAGTGCCAATAAAGTCGCGTCAGTCGCGCTGCAATTTGGATCAAGCGCTAAAGCTGCCGCGTTTACCGCCAACACGTTGCGATATAAAAGATTGGCGCGTCGTGGGCTCAGCTCAATCCCCGCCTGGATCAGTAACGCCACCACCGTTTGCACATAGCGTGCCACACCGGAAGCAAACTCTTCTGACAGGCCTGCAAGAATACGCTCGGCTAAGCCCAGCAAGTTATTAAGCCTCAAGGTCTCGTCCGCCTCGAGCGGTTGGTCTTGCGCTTGAATAACCGCAATTTGCTGTGCTGCGCTAAATTGCGCCCAAGTGGGCATCGCAACCACAAGTGCGAAACGATCCGCCAAGGCGACATCCAGCGGTTCAGAGCCTAGGTAACCGTTATCGTCATCGTCGGTACTGGGCGGGTTCATCGCCGCCCACCGGTAACGTAGTTGCTCTAGCAACAGGCCTTGCACGCGCCGTTCGTGAATCAACGGAAACAGCTTGTTTTGGATATCGGGTCTGCAACGACTGATCTCATCAAAGATCACCGCTTCGGCGCCCCAAATCGATGCGGGTGTCTGCACGTACTGCAGCGACCCATCTTTTCCAGGCAACGGAAAGCCAACCAGATCATCAAAATTTAAAAGGCTGGCGTTGTAATGCCTAAATTCAAGGCCTAACGCCAAGGCGATTCTGGTTAATAACAGGCTCTTGGCAGTGCCGTGCGCACCGATCAACAGTAATGGGCTACCTGTAACTAGCGCTGCGAGTAAAGGCGCCTCAAGCGCAGAAAACCCGATCAGGCCTAAGCGTTCAAGCCAGCCGGTGTGACCCTGGCTTACGTTTTGGCTTGCGCTTTGATTACCGCTTTGGTTTTCGGTCTGCTTTGCTTCTTTGTTCATGTCGTGCTCCTCATCGTCTGTGACACCGCGGGCGCGATGTCGCCCAGACGAAGGGGCCGCATCTACGCTTTAGCAAAATTTATGACTCGCCCTGCAAGTTGTGGCTTAAATCAGCGAGGCCTGTTTTTAAAGGTGTCAGGCGCACCGGTCACAAGTTCTAATTGCTTACATTGTTTAAACCCTCACTTCGCGCTGCGGCCTCGGCCGCAAGAAACTGACCAAGTGTTTCGTGTAAGGCCACCAAACGGTCGACTCGCAAGCAGGTCCTAGACTTGACCCGCGTTTCATTTGGATTTTTCGCCGTTAACAGCTGCGTGCGTGCTACGAGTTCAACGCGGCCAGGCTGCGCAGCAATCGCTGTAATGCTGAGCGTTTCAATATACTTGCCGTCATCCGACAACGTGACATCACACGCATTGGTTGTGACGAAACTTGCCGTGGTACTAGGTTGCTTAGTTTTAGACATCATTTACCCCTATTTAGCTGCGTTCGACAAAGTGTCAGGGGCAGCAAGCTGGATCAAATCCCCCTCGCCTTTAAGGTCGGCTAGACCAAAAATTCAGCGCAATAAGATCAATTGCGGGATGGCGTCAGCACCCACCCAAACGATTGCGTCTTGAGCAAAATGAGCGCCAACAGTCTTAGCAAGATCTAAAGTCAAGCCCAAAGCGAAATAGCTGCGCTCGGCAGGCCAAGCCGTGCCCTCTTCGCTACCCGAGCCTTCAATGACTTCAACACCCAGAGCCTGTAACTGTACGGCTAGTTCAGCGTGCGCCAGTTGATTGGCCGCGTCAGCTTGCACCGTACTGCGCGGGTTGTAAGCGGTGATAAAGGCGCCGCACGTGACACCGTGCGATTGATAGAGCTCAGCCAAGCGAGGCGAGTGCTGATCAATTTTCAACACAATGTCGTGCTCTGTGTGGCCAAGGCGGTACGACGTATTACGAAAAGCCCGAAGCTTGTCGGAGTGGATTTGGGTGGCGTCAGTCATAAAAAAAGCCCTCTGTTTATGGAGGGCCGACGCTACTCCCGCTTGGTTGCCTAAACCTTAGGCCACATCCGCTTTCGCGTCCACCTTGCCCGGGGGGCAGGTTGGTCAGGGCGTCGGCCCTTGTCTTGATGTTGTGTCTACTGTAACAACAAATGATTTAACTGGCAAACTATTTGTTGGTTATATGCAAATGATTCAATTTCCACCCCGTAGTCATAAAGCGATCAACCCGCCCATCACGCTTGACTGCATAACCCCACATCGCTTGCACCCCCTTAAGTTCAGACCTGGTCGATTCAAATTCCCACAGCGTTTCGTTTTCTTGAAGCGAATCTTTAAAAACAACCCAGCGCGCGTTGCAATGACCGAAGGGGATATTGGGTACAGCCTCCATCGGATCTTGAATGATATTGGTTCGCTCGACCTCTTCGATCGTCACTTGTCGTGCCAGTTCGAAGTCGCTCAAGGCAAATGCGAGTTCTTCGAGGTCTTCGGGATTAGGATCTGGGTTTGAGTTTGAGTTTGAGTTTCGATTCGAGTTTCGATTCGAGTTTCGATTTGGGATTAGATCCAAGTCTGGTTCATTCAAAACCGCCTGCGAC